>NZ_JBHSBY010000038.1:0-103654 GCF_042650905.1 Pedobacter jamesrossensis
AATATCAAATGACATAAAAAAAATAAAGCGGATGAAGAGTTCAGAACTCATTCATCCGCTTTGCAAAAACAAACTATTTTAAGTCCACTTTTTCAGTGCCCTCATTTTCATCGGGACTTTTTTTGTTGAATTTATTTCTTGGTTCTAGAAGTGGAACATTACGCCTAATTTTGGAGCGAATGTATCAGCCTCTAAGCCGAAAGAGTTTGTTGTTACTTTAGCACCTGAGGCCTCGTTTTTAGCTTGGAAGTTTTGGTAACCTAAGCCATTAACTGAAACTTCGATACCAATTCTTTTAGTAGGGAAGAAAGCAAAACCTGGAGCAACATTTACACCGATTGAAGTGGTAGAAGCAACTTTAGCACCTGTATCGCCATTTGCATTAACTACTTTGTTAGAACCAAATGCCATTGGTACCGATAATTGACCAAAGAATTTGAATTGATCTGATAAGTTAACATAGTAACGACCGAAAGGTGCAACTACGAATGCCTCATTTTGATTTAAATCGCTAACTTCTTTATTGTAAGTGTAACCAACACCTGTACCAATTGCGAAGTTGTTACCTACGAAATATCCAACACTTGGTATAACATTGAAGCTAACATCTGATTTTGCTGCACCTTCAACTTTAGTAGAATTGAAGCCAACGCTACCACCTAAAATTACTTTTCCTTTTTCTGTTTGTGCATTAGCACCATAAACTAAACCTGCAACTGCTACTAATGATAATAATAGTTTTTTCATCTTTTTTATTATTTATTTGTTTAAAAATATAGTCAATTTATACTTTTTAATTTCTGACTATATTTGGCTAAAAGTCAATACCTGTGCCAAAAAACAGGCAAAAAGTCACCTGAGAATCAGTTTTTGGTTAACTCACTTATTAATAAATAGATATGAATTTAATGTTAAATCAATATTATTTTGCTGTGACCAAAAGTTAATCGATTGATTAACTTTTGAAGCGTGACAGATTGACAATCTGACTTTTTTTGTATAAATGTCAGGTTTTAATTTAGAAAATTTGGCAGAGCCATCTGGAATAATAAATGTTTTCTGCTAAACTCTGCAAGCAGAAATTAGATTTTCAATTTTCTTCTTTATAATGTCTATTGTTTTTTCGTCGTTCAGATTTCCGTCTTCATCGAATTTGTTTTGAGCCTGGCTAATCAAAACCTCTGGTTGTAGCACAGGATTCATATTTAAAAACGTTAGTACGGGTAGAAAAGCGGTTTGCATTCTTACAGTTCCCCACATACCTTGCGTTGCACCCATAATAGCTACTGGCTTGTGCATTAATGGCGAATCTTTGCCACGGCTCGCCCAATCAATTGCATTTTTTAAGCCACCTGGAATAGAATAATTATATTCTGGAGATGCAATTATAAAGGCATCTGCCGTTGCTAATGCATCTCTAAATTTTATAACACTTTCAGGGCGAGCATCTACAATAGGCATATCATTATCGGCATTGTAAACTGGAATCTCATCAAATCGGACAATTTCAAAGTCGATACCATCTGGCATTAAACTTCCAGCAATTTTTAACAACATTTCGTTATAAGAACCTTTTCTAAGGCTTCCACAAAGGCCAACAATTTTTCCGTTTTTATCCATAGTTAAATAAACTTATAATGTAAGGTAAAAGTTTTGATTGATTTTTTAGACCTATAAAATATCAAATGTTAACTTTGCTTTCTTTCAGATAAATTATGCCCGAAAATTTTAACCAACAAACTTTAATTGAAAAAACAGTATTCCCAATACTTTTTGCATTAAGTTTTTCGCATTTGCTTAACGACACTATTCAATCTTTAATACCTGCAATTTATCCCGTAATAAAAACTAGCTACCATTTAAGCTTTTCGCAGATCGGATTAATTACTTTAACATTTCAACTCGCAGCTTCGCTTTTGCAGCCATTTGTTGGTATTTACACCGATAAAAAACCACAGCCATATTCGTTAGCTATTGGTATGGGATTTACACTAAGCGGATTAATCATGCTATCAATGTCTGCTCATTTTTACACAATGCTATTTTCTGTTGGGATGATAGGAATTGGATCTTCTATATTTCATCCGGAAGCTTCTAGAATGGCTCATGCAGCATCTGGCGGCAAGCGTGGGTTGGCTCAATCTGTATTTCAATTAGGTGGCAATGCCGGTAGTTCTTTAGGCCCATTATTAGCCGCCTGGATTATTGTGCCCTATGGCCAGTTTAGTATAATTTGGTTTTCGGCAATTGCGCTCTTGGCGATTATAATTTTAACTTATGTTGGCAACTGGTACAAAGGCTTTATGATTGCCAGAAGTAAAAAAACAGTCAATCAGGCTGTAGTCAATCAATTTTCTCGTAAAAAGGTTATTTTCTCAATAGTTATTTTGTTGTTGTTGATTTTTTCAAAGTATTTCTATATGGCAAGCTTAACCAATTATTTTACTTTTTATTTGATTGATAAATTCCATGTTTCAGTGCAAACCTCGCAAATTTACCTATTCGTATTTTTGTTTTCTGTTGCTGCTGGAACCTTGTTAGGTGGACCAATTGGTGATAAAATAGGGCGTAAATATGTTATTTGGGCCTCGATATTAGGAACAGCGCCTTTTGCACTTTTATTACCCCATGCAAATTTATTTTGGATAGGTGTTTTAATTGTTCCAATAGGGATGATTTTAGCATCAGCTTTCTCTGCAATTTTAGTTTATGCGCAAGAATTAATACCAGGAAAAGTTGGACTTGTTGCAGGTTTGTTTTTTGGTTTTGCCTTTGGGATGGGCGGAATCGGTTCTGCGCTTCTGGGTAAACTTGCAGATGCTAAGGGGATAGAATATGTGTTTTCTATTTGTGCATTCCTGCCTTTAATCGGATTGTTAACAGGTTTTTTACCAAATATTGAAACCAACAGGAAGTAAAAATATCCCATCAAATTAACGATGGGATATCAACATTAGGTGGATGAAAATTTGTTTAAAAAAGGATATAAATTTTAAATCCTAAATTGTTAATAAAACCTTGGCTACTAAGATTGAACGAAGTATTCTTGGTTTTTAAAGTTGAGGGATTTGTATTTTGAGTTTGTTCAGATGAATTGTAAGCTACATCGGCCGACAATAAGCTGGTTTCGAATGCAAACCTTTTAGATAAGAACCATGTTATCCCACCATAAGCACCAATAGAATAAGAATTATTGATGTATTCTTGATTAGCATTATTTTGTGTTTGAGACTGCTTTTGTGTTCCAGTTGCATAAGCCGCTTTACCACCAGCATAGGCAAATAATGTTTTTACAATCGGGAAATATTTTTGATAAGAAACGTTGCCTCCATAGGTTTTGGTTGTCTGTTCGTATTGATTAGTTGAAATATATTTATTTTCTCCATAATTCAATTCCAGCCCCATTTTACTATTGTCCTTAAAAAAATAGCCATAGCCAAGTGTAAACAAATTGTTTTTAGTTTCATTTTGTTCCACATTGTCATAAGTGTTTTTGTATGAAACAATGTTTACACCAAAACTTAATGCACTTGTTCCTTTGGTTTGTGCAAATCCAGGCGCAGAAAAGCATAGCACTGCCATAGCAGCCATTAATAGTTGTTTTTTCATTTGTGTGTTTTTTTGTGTAATCAATTATAGATAAAAAAAATCCAAAAACTATGTCTTTAGTTTATTTTTTTGTAAAAACAGTGTTATTCTATTTTTTTTATTTCAAGCTTCGTGGCTTGGAAACAAAAACTCGTAGTAACCTCAAAGTCTTCAATCCACATAGTATAACTTGAAAATGAAGCTGTCTCAAAATTGATTTTGAAGGACTATTAGCAGAATAATATTTTGAGCGGTCGTCATTCCCGTGAAAACGGGAATCTTAAAGCGATAGAAAGGTTGTGAAATAAAAGCCTTTTAAAGCATTAAGATGCCCAGTCAAGCTGAGCATGACGATACCACCAAATTAAATTCTTTTACAATAGCTGATTTTTTTATTGTGATACAGCCTCATATATGTACTGTTGATGTGTGAAGCTCTATTTTCCTAAATCGAAAGCTACGCCAATGTTAAAAGAGAACTGATTGTTTAGATGCTCGTAACCAATCGCATCAGAATTGTATTTTGCAATAGGAAATTGTGCCTCTGTAAATAATCCAAAACCTTTTTCGAAAAATACTCTTCCGCCAACGTGGCCACCAAAGTTCTTTAAACCAAGATTTAAACCTGGGTAAACATCTACGTTTGATGGTAAGCCAATAAAGCTACCTAAATTTGCATTGAATCTGGCTTTAACATCAAATCTATCTCCAAAACCTGGCTTATCGATACCAGCGAAAGATTTAACGCCTAATAAATAACTGGTTTGTTCACCAATTGAAAAACTTTCGCCAATTCCATAATCTAAAGAGGTAACAATTCCTGTTCCCCATTTTTGTAGATTGGCACCAACTTGATATCTTAAATCGCCTTTTCCTTTATATGCATCTATTTGCGCATTTGCCTGTGTGTAACCGATAAATAATAGAAATAAGCTTGTAATAATTCTTTTCATTTTAAACAATTGATTTTATAAGTAATTAATAAATTCTCATTTAAATCTTTTTAATGTCTCAAATCTGTATTAATTAGAAGGGCTGGCTCGCATTAAAAACAGTTTATTCCAATTGGAAATAAACATTACTAAAAAGATTCTTTTAATTTTATACAGCTTTAACTAAAAGCTGATATTACAGGATGTAATTGCTATAAGGAATATTAGCAAACCGATTTGGTGGTGCAAAGGTATAATAAAGATTTTTAAAAGGAATTTTAACTTAAAAATAGTTTTCTGGATTTTAAACTTCTGGGTAAATGGCGAATTAGAGGCTTGTTAATCACAATTGCGTTCTATTAATTAAATTTGAGAAGATTTAGAAACTTTTCAAATTAACTTGCTATAAAATCTGAACAGTTTTTTCTGCTTTTCCACAATTAGAAATGGTAGTTGATACTAAATATTGGCGTGAAGTTATCAAGTGCCAATCGTAAATTATTCTTCTTATCGAAATTGTACAAAGATTCTTCAGCGTAATAATTTTGGTGGAAAAAAGTTATAATAGGGAATGAAAAATCAATGCTCGAATCTTCTGTAAGCAAATAAGCAAAGCCAGGTGATAAGCTCGCGCCCCAGCCTTTAGGTCTTGCATCGGTACGAATTAGATAACCTTTATCGTCTACGCGGTTAAAAGTATTAATTTGGAGCAATAAATTAGCTTGAATAAAAAACTTGAACCGCTCTTTTACATTTACATATTTTCTTATAAAGGGCGAAATTCCAAAACTAAATTCTTTGATTCCGTTAACACTTTTATACCTTCCTTCTTCTTCATCCCATTTGGTATAATTTTCTCCTCGAAGCTTAGATAAGTTCAAGGGAATTTCTAATCCGATAGCTAAATTATTCGCTGCAAAATAGCCTCCTCTAGGGGTAGCAGTAAAGGTATTAATGCCCGGTGTAGAGTTATTCTGTTTGGAAGTGCCAAAACTAAGACTTAAGCCGGCAAATCCTGTTCCCTTATCAGTTTGGCCATAGCTGCGCCAACTGATGGCGCATAGAAGCGCCAAGATGGTTAATCTAGATTTCATTTTATTGGTTTTTTGTGTGTAACTAAAAATAGTAATTTCTACTACAAAAAACAAACACCGGAATACCAGTAATGCTGGTTGAAATTTTAAGCATAAAAAAATCCCACAGAAGATATTCTGTAGGATTTTATGCTAATTTATTTAAGCTTAATTCTGATTTATAAAAACAAAGTTATGGTCAAACATATCCAGTTTGATTTTACTTTCTTTATCAATTTTACCTGCAAGAATTTCTTTCGATAACTCATTCAAAATTCTTTTCTGAATAACTCTTTTCAATGGTCTTGCGCCAAATTGAGGGTCGTAACCTAACTGTGCTAACCAATCTAAAGCCTCGGGCGATGCATCCATAGTGATACCCATTTCGGCCAAAGTTTGCTGCACCTGTTTAAACTGTAAGCTTACAATATCCCTGATTTCGCTACGGTTTAATGGTGTAAACATAATCAGCTCATCAATACGGTTTAAAAACTCCGGACGAATCGTTTGCTTCAATACCTCAAATAACTCATTTTTAGTTTTAGCAATTACTTCATCACGGTTCAAATCATTCAGATCTTTAAAATTATCCTGAATTAAATGCGCTCCGATGTTCGAAGTCATGATGATGATGGTGTTTTTGAAATTCACCGTTCTACCTTTATTATCAGTTAAGCGGCCATCATCTAAAACCTGCAATAAAATATTAAATACGTCAGGATGTGCTTTTTCAATCTCATCTAACAATACAACCGAATAGGGTTTACGTCTAACGGCTTCAGTCAGTTGTCCCCCTTCATCGTAGCCCACATATCCAGGAGGCGCACCAATTAAACGAGAAACCGCATGGCGTTCCTGGTATTCACTCATATCAATTCTGGTTAAAGCATTCTCATCGTTGAATAAAAATTCTGCTAATGCCTTGGCCAATTCGGTTTTGCCAACGCCTGTTGTTCCTAAAAATATGAACGAACCGATTGGTTTGCGTTTATCTTGCAAACCTGCCCTAGAGCGACGAATGGCATCAGAAATAGCTTCAATAGCTTCATCTTGCCCGGCAACGCGTTGGTGCAATTCTGCTTCTAAGTTTAATAATTTTTCACGCTCACTAGCAATCAGTTTTGTAACCGGAATACCTGTCCAGCGGCCAACAACACCAGCAATATCATCGGCAGTAACTTCTTCTTTGAGCATTCTGCTATCTGTTTGCTGACTTTCTAAATCGGCTTTAAGTTTCTCGAAAGTATCTTGTGCTTCTTTAATTTTTCCGTAACGGATTTCGGCAACTTTGCCATAATCTCCTGCACGTTCAGCTTGCTCAGCTTCTAATTTATATTGCTCTATAAGTTCCATTTGGTTGTTTAAATTATCAACCAAATCTTTTTCACCCTGCCATTTTGCTTTTAATTCATCACGCTCTGCCGATAAATTTGCAATCTCTTCAGATAACTCTTTTACCTTTTTATCATCTTTCTCACGTTTGATGGCTTCCCGTTCAATTTCTAAACGCATAATTTCTCTGTCCAAAGCGTCTACATTTTCCGGAACAGAATCCATTTCCATGCGTAATTTAGAGGCTGCTTCATCCATTAAATCAATAGCTTTATCTGGTAAAAAACGATCAGAAATATAACGCTGACTCATTTCTACGGCTGCAATAATGGCTTCATCTTTAATTCGAACCTTGTGGTGTGTTTCGTAACGTTCTTTCAAACCACGTAGAATAGAAATGGCATCCTGCGTATCAGGTTCTTCAACCATAACTTTCTGGAAACGACGCTCCAAAGCTTTATCTTTTTCTAAATATTTTTGATATTCATCTAAAGTTGTTGCTCCAATTGCACGCAATTCGCCACGAGCCAAAGCTGGTTTCAAAATATTTGCGGCATCCATAGCACCTTCGCCACCGCCTGCACCAACTAAAGTGTGTATCTCATCGATAAACAAAATAATATCACCATCGCTCTGCGTAACTTCTTTAACTACCGCTTTTAAGCGCTCTTCGAACTCACCTTTATATTTTGCGCCAGCAATTAACGAACCCATATCTAAAGAGTAAACTACTTTACTTTTAAGATTTTCGGGTACATCACCTTTAATAATTCTAAACGCAATGCCTTCTGCAATTGCAGTTTTACCAACACCTGGCTCGCCAATTAAAATTGGATTATTTTTTGTTCTGCGAGATAAAATCTGAATTACGCGACGTATTTCTTCATCGCGACCAATAACTGGGTCGAGCTTTCCGCTTTCTGCATATTCATTCAAATTACGGGCATATTTACCTAGAGCCTGGTAAGTGGCTTCGGCATTTTGGTCCGTAACGCGATTATCGCCACGTAACTCTACAATTGCTTTTTTAAGATCTTTTTCGTTAACACCTTGTTCTTTTAAAAGCTTAGAAGTGTTATCATTAACGGCTAATATTCCAAGTAATAAGTGCTCTACAGATACAAATTCATCTTTAAATTCTTTTAAAAACGACTGTGCTTTTTGTAAAACATTATTGGTATTTGATGACAAATAGACATTGCTTCCACTCACTTTCGGGAATTTGGCAATCTCATCATCTAAATTTTGATTTAGTGAATTCAGGTTAACGTTTAACTTCTTTAAAACATAAGAAACCACGTTTTCATCAACAGTAAGCAAACCCTTAAGTAGGTGTGCCGTTTCAATAGCCTGCTGCTGATTGCCTTGAGCTATTTCGGAAGCCTGTTGAATTGCTTCCTGGGCTTTTATTGTATAATTGTTGAAGTTCATATAACCGTTTCAGTCAAAACAAATGCCATAGCAGTTTTGATTTTATAATCGGAAATTTTGTCGTTAGGATTTTGTTTATAATGACTAATTTACTGTAAATAAGTTAATTATGCTGAAATTTTGTCTTGTTTTTATAAAGATAAGAACTAATTACAGTACCCATCAAAACTTGAAGTATTGCAGTGCCGAAGATAATTATATAAGTAAAACCATCATGAACAAGAAAACGATTAAACATGATGTAAATATTGATCATCCTCAACAATTCATCAATTACGATAAAAATTGTAAAAAAGATTAAGCTATTTATCAGGTTTGTTTGGAAGGATTTTAAGCTATTGTAAAATAAAAGAGCAAATACGTAACCCAAACCAACAAAAAGTATCAAGAAAAGAATAAAAGAAATTACACTACTTAAAATATTTAGATTTTGGTTGATAATTTCAGTTATTAATCGGAAAATAATCATTAAAAAGACATCAAAAATGCGTATAATTAATAGGCAAATTAAACCGAAAAATAGTTTTTTAATAATTTCGTTTTTTACACATTGTATAGCAAAATGAAATTGTAATATTAGTGGAATCGCTGTGATTACTAAAAAAATCTTATCAATCGGAATATCAAATATTTGATTAGAATAGCTGGCTTGAAATAATAGTAAAATGTAAAAAGTAAAGGAAAAAGCCGTAAATATTATCTAAATTATCCTTAGAGCTTTTTTTTTAACCCAAATTGCTAAAATAGAAGTTAAAACAGACGAAAATAAAATTAAACCAATAATTACGAATAGCAAATAGTAAAAGCCCATAAACTGTGTTAAACACAATCATAAGAATTTTATTTAATAAAAGGAAGCTATTTTTATCGCGTTTATTTGGAAAGTAATTCTTCGGGGATTGGAATGTTTTTATTAACCAAAAAACACCATCCTTTTAAGAATAGTGTTTATATTTTTTGCATCCATAAAACGCTTCAAGCATTTAGTATTGAGTTATCTTATCCTAAAATTTCTTTTAGCTTTTGTGTCTGGTGGTCTGCTAATTTTTGAAGTGGACCAGAAGCTAACATTTTCATCATCATATTCAAATCTGCAGAAATGGTCAGCTTTGCGATGGTTCCATCGCCATTTTCAGCTACATTCCATTTCAACTCTAAATCGAAAGGTGGTTTTTCTGTTGGAATAGCAATAAGTTCCTGGTTCTCTATACGATTTGAAATCTTAATCGCCAGTTTAGCCATATTTTGAATGGTAAAACGTGCTTCATCTTCAGTAGATTCCCAGTTATAAATGTTTTCTGGCATCAATTGCTGATGGTTATTCATGCTAGAAAGAAAAGTATAAACCTCATTAATAGGTTTGTTAACCTCTACGGTGCTTTCAATAATTGTCATTGAGTGGATATATTTGGATTAGGGATTGTTGTGTATTAAGATTCTGAATTTAAAATCTGATTTTGACCCCACTCAGCAGGATTTAAACGCCATTTACTCAATAATTCCATGTCGCTTTTAGCAATAATACTATGCTCTGCGGCATAATCAATTAAAGCAGCATAATTAGATAAAGTAATGTAACGACATTTAGCTTCAGCAAAGTTTTCATCAGCTTTTTCAAATCCATAGGTAAAAATTGCAGCTAAACCTGCAACCGATAAACCAGCAGCTCTTAATGCTTCAACAGCTTGCAAGCTACTTTTACCAGTCGAAATTAAGTCTTCGATAACCATTACACGTTGGCCTTCTACAACTTCTCCTTCAATTAAACTTCCTGTTCCGTGTTCTTTGGCTTTTGCTCTAACATAAATAAATGGTAAGCCTAATTCTTGTGCCACCAAAACTCCTTGTGGAATTCCGGCAGTTGCAACGCCAGCAATAACATCTACCGAACCAAATTCTTCTTGAATTGCCTGCGCAAGTTTCTGACGAATGTAAGTTCTAACCTGAGGATGGGAAAGGGTAATTCGGTTATCGCAATAAATTGGCGATTTCCAACCAGACGCCCAAGTAAAAGGATTATTAGGTTGTAATTTAATTGCCTTTATTTGTAATAAAAATTCCGCTACCTTTAATTCAATATCACTTTTATTATACATGGCCCAAAATTACAGAATTTATATCAACGATAACACTTTGTTTATCTCAGATGTTTTACCAGAACAAAAGGAAAAAATTCAACAGCTTGAAATTCAGGATTTTGATTTACAAACTTTTTACAAAAAATTAAAAAATGGGTCTAAAAAAAGCTACATTTTCTTAACTAAAAACCCTCGGGAAACGTTTAGGAGACTAAAAAAGGATTGTGAGATTATTAAGGCAGCCGGAGGTTTAGTAGAAAGCACAAGAGGAAATTACCTTTTTATTTTCAGAAATAAGAAGTGGGATTTACCAAAGGGTAAGCTTGAAGATGGTGAGAATATGAAAGAAACTGCTGTGCGTGAGGTTGAGGAGGAGTGTGGGATTAAGGTTTTTAAACGCGAAGAAAAGCTTTGCAAAACGTATCATGTTTATCCAAACGGTTCGAAACTGGTAATTAAAAAAACGAATTGGTATAAAATGAAAGTTAAAGGCGAACCGAAATTGGTTCCTCAAAAAGAAGAGGGGATTGATGAAGCGGTTTGGTTAGATAAAAACCATATTGCTCCCGTAATTAAAAATACTTTTCCATCAATTATGGATGTATTGAGAGCTGGAGGAATTTTGTAAATTATATAGTCATCATTTAGACCGTGTGGATTTTTAGAAAGAATTTCATTCTTCCCACGGTAAGCTATGCACTTTCAATCCATAATAGCTTAATTTTCAAAATCTAGCTCATCGATTACGGTTTTTACTCGTTTTAAATATTTTCCATAATAATGCCAGGCCCAAAGTTCTGTTATTACTCCGATAATCAGAATGGAAATAAAACAGTTTAAAATTAAATATGTTGGAGAGAGTTTGCTCATGATTTTACTAAAGGTAGTAGCCTTTTCCAAGAATAAGTAAAGGGCAAAAAAGGCTAATCCAATAAAAGCAATAATGTAAGTAAGTGCTTTGTAAAGTTCTATATTTAACTTCATTTCGTAATAAAACCAAAGGATGTTTTTTCGGCTATCTAAACTCATATCGTAAGAGTTTTTGTAGAACCTATAAAATTTGAAAAAATAATAAGCGGTAAAACCACAGGTTATGGCATAGAAAGCGAGATAGGCCAATTTCATTTCCGCTGAAAAATTTAATAAATAAGGCAATAATGCAATAATAATAAGCGCCAAAAGCTGATAAATGAACTCGTGTTTCATCTTTTTTCTTATGATATCTATTGGTGTTCGAGCTTGCTTTATCTGAAGCATGTTTTCAGAAATGTTGTCTTCTTGCTCGTTTTTAGCATTCCATTCGTTTTTTATTTCGTCAAAATTCATAGCCATTTTTCTTTATGATGAATTGTAATTTTTCTTTAGTTCTGTTTAGTTTTACTCTTGCATTAACTTCACTGATGCCTAAATTTTCCGCAATTTCTCTGTGAGATTGATTTTCTAAGAATAGAAATATCAATGCTCTTTCAACCGTGTTTAATTCATGAACGGCTTTGTATAAGTAGGCTAGTTTTTCTTCTTTCGATTCACTTTCATTAATATCTATAATATCGATGTTTTCATCAAGTGGTGTTTTATCAACCTTTCTGCTGTCCTTCTTAAAATATATCAATGCTGTATTTAACGATACCCGATACATCCAGGTAGAGAATTTACTATTTCCTTTAAAGCTTGGGTAAGCTTTCCAAAGCTGCATCACAATTTCCTGAAAAAGGTCTCGCTGTTCTTCAGCATCATTCATATACATTTTTGAAATTTTATGTATAATCGCTTTATGCTGATTAATCAGGGTAAGAAATATCGTTTCACTTTCTTTCATTTAAGGCATTTTGGCTAGACTTAATGAACTGAATTAATGATTGATGGAAACTATTGCTTGGTTGAAAATTTCTACTGTTCGAGTATACATAAATTTATATTATATACTCAATTGGTATTCGATTTTCTAAAACGTTACATTTTATTTGGAAAAAATAATTTGTCAGCTTTATGCAGATGAATGATGATTTTAAAGAAACTCTAAAGCCTCTTTTGGTACAAAAGGACTAACATCGCCATGATTTCTTAAAATATCGCGAACGATGGTAGAGCTGATGGCAGAATATTCTGGTTTGCTTAAAAGTAATATTGTTTCTACTTCTGGCATCATTGTTTGGTTAATTTGAGCAATTGCTCTTTCGTATTCGAAATCTGATGCGGAACGAATACCACGAACCATATAAGTAGCATTAATTTTTCGACAGAAATCGACAGTTAAACCCTCATAAGTTTGAATTTCGATGTTTTTGTAACCCGTAAAAACGGTTTCTAAAATTTGCAAGCGTTGCTCGGCTGTTAGAAAATTTTGCTTAGAACTATTCAAGCCAATTCCAATCACAATTTTATCAAAAAGGGGCATAGCACGTTGTAAAATATTAACGTGAGCAATTGTTATCGGGTCAAACGAACCTGGAAATAGCGCTATTTTCATAGTTCAAATATAGATTTTTTATGTGGAAAGCTTAAAGCAAAAAGATTAAAGACTAAAGCTTGGCATTCGTGCCTAGCTGACGACCTCCCGTTCAACTAATAACCTAAACCTTTGTGCTCTTTGCGAAAAACTTAGCGTTCTTTGCGGTTAAGTAGCCGCCACGTACTCAAAAAAACTAAACGACGAATTACCGTATTTTCGTGTTTCTAAATAACCAGGTTGGGTATTCAATTTCATATTGCTTTGATGTTCCACTACCAGCAAACCATCCTGTTTAAGTAATTGCTGTTCTTTAACCAAAATAGGCAATTGCGGAATATTTGGCATATTGTACGGCGGGTCGGCGAAGATTAAATCGTAAGAACCCGTCATTTGTTTAAGCAATTTAAAAACATCGCCTTTGCGTACATCAACCTGACTAAACTCATATTTCTTAGCTGTATTCTTAACCCAGTTAACGCAGCCGTAATCCATATCAATTGCTAAAATACTTTCCGCATCGCGAGATGCGAACTCAAAAGTTAAACTTCCCGTTCCGCAGAATAAATCGAGAACGGTACAAGTTTCGAAGTCGAATTTATTATTTAATATATTGAACAAGGCCTCTTTAGCCATATCTGTTGTTGGGCGAACAGGTAAATTTGCTGGTGGTTGCAAACGGATACCTTTTAATTTGCCTCCAATTATTCGCATAAATCTAAAGCAAGTAATCCGCTGAAATAGTGTTGTGGCATATCGGCCAGTAATTCACTTTTTTGTTTTCTAGCAGGAAGAAAGAAATAAAGGTTATTGAAATATTTTAATAAGGTATTGTAGTAATCATCATCCTCATTGATAATGCCTTGTAAATAAACAGGAATAGAATCATTCAAGCCCAGTTGCTCCATAATTAAAAGCAAAAAGTAATTAAACTCTTCTGCATTTTCCGCCTGATAATGATTTTGAAAATTAATTTTTTCGTTTTTAACAAACAGCACATTAAATGATCCTGCTGTAAAATCGATTAATAAGGCTTCGCCTGATAAATGACTAAACAGTGCCAGGAGCGGTGAAGATTGCGGATAAACAATTGTATTTTTAGGGAGTTTCTCTTCAACTTTTTCATTTAAAGAGAAAAGTGTGTTAAAACCTAAATCCTCATGATGTTTAGTGTGAAATTTTCCGTCTGAACCTAAGAATTTAGAATAAACCGAAAGGTTATCTGCGTCGAACCATTCATCAGGAATGAAAATAAAATTAGGAGTGTGAACAGCTGCCTTTATCGCACCATACTTTTGAGATAAATAACCATCAGTTTCAAAAGCAGCTTTTAAAACTTGTGCAATATCTTCGCAACCTTGTCTGTCGAAAATTACGTTAATCTGCTCAGAATCCTTATTTATTATTGCGTAAGAAAAACTATCATTTGTTATTTTTAATAATAAATGGCAGTTTGCAGATGTGTCAGCTTTAAAATTCGGGTCGACTAATAAAAGACTGTTTTTACTCATTGAAACAAAAATAGAGTTTTTTAAGGATTAACCGCAAAGGGCGCAAAGTTTTTTCGCAAAGAACGCAAAGTAGGGTTTTCAAGGTTTTACTTTTATTTTGCCCAACTAAAAATAATAAACCAAGCTTTGGTTCTTTGCACATTAGTGGTGATGAAAATCTTTCTTTGCGGTAAAACAACGATAAATATTTTTACCAAAATCAAACCTTTAGCTTATCAAAAATTCGAAATATTCGACTTAAATTCGAAACATGAGTTACAAGCCTACTTATAAAGCCGCAAATACTATTTCGGCAACAATTGAGCAACATTTTGTTAAGCTGCATAAAAATGCAATTGCGCAAGGTGAAGTAGATTTGGCTACACAACCAAATAAAAATATAATTGAGGCCATAATTGATGTCGCTTTTTGGAGCAGTTTACGTAAGGAAGAGGGACATTCCCCTCGAATTTCGATAGCTTTTTTACCACCCTCGCAAACTTCAAATCCATTGCATTTTGCAAAACGATTGGCTTTAAATGCAAATACATTAACCAAAATTGCGCCTGGAATAGAGCGATCTGGTATCCACTTGGGGGTTTGGGAAGAGGATGGCGAGCTTTACATTTGGGGTACTACGCTAAATATTCCAAATTTCTGTTTTGTTGTAGATGTTTCTGAGCCGGGTTTGATTGTTATCAAACACCGAAGGATATATGGGATTGGTAAATTTACCAATGTAGCGGTTTTAAAAGGCGAACAAATTAGAATTGTAGATGATACTAGTTGCACAAATCGTGATTGTCCGCCGATTTTGAAAGCTTTGCTTGATTTAACGGTTTTGGCAAGCTGGAACGACCCGATAAATATTTTGATACAATTTGCAGTTTCTATGCGAGCTCACGGTCGAGGAGGTGCTTTACTAATTGTTCCAAAGGGTGATGAAAAATGGGCAGAATCTATTATTCATCCAATTCAATATTTAGTAGAACCGCCTTTTAATGGATTATCTAATCTTGCGAAACAAGGTGGTAACCAAACAGAAATTTTTTCTCAAGGCGCTGTTCGTAGAGAGGTTGAGCATTTGGCAGGCTTAACTGCCGTTGATGGTGCAACAATTATTAATGAAGAATTTGATTTAATTGCTTTTGGAGCAAAAATTGGTCGTGCTAAAGGTAAGCCAACGGTTGAGCAGATTGCATTTTCTGAGCCAATTGTTGGTGGTGAGGATAAGATTCTATATCCCGGGCAATTGGGTGGAACAAGGCATTTTTCGGTAGCGCAGTTTGTTAACGATCAACCGCAAGCTATTGGTTTGGTAGCTTCTCAGGACGGTCATTTTACTATTTTTAGCTGGAGTAATAAGCAAGATATGGTAATGGCGCATAGGATTGAAACGTTGTTATTATAGTTTTTTCGCCAAGTCATTTTCTCAAAGATTATTTATTTTCGCGAAGTCGTCATTCTCGCGTATGCGGGAATCTTAAAGCAATTTGATATTTTATTTGTTTTGGCCGGATAACCTGTCCCGATATTTCATCGGGAGGCATTTTTTCTTTTGTCTTGATACAAAAGAAACAAAAAATCAAGACTTGGACCTGATGCCTGATAAGCCATTCGAAAATTTAATTGCAACAGCGGACTAGGTCTGATGAAAAAATCAGACTTGCCGCTGTTTTGGAAATTACTAAATGAAAAATGCTGCACAATTTTCAACTGCTTCTCTATCCATCATCTCCTATGTCGTTCAGCAGGGCGGCTATAGCAAGTAATAAATGTATTGTTCCCCAAACTAGTCGCAGCTTCTTACTACAACATTAAAAGGCTTTGTATTATGTAAATCAATTGTTAGTGTTTTGCTAAACAAACATTAAAAATAGCGCTTATCTTTGCCGTTTAAACCGTATTGCAGCGGCATTTTTTGCTGTCATACTGAGCGTAGTCGAAGGACAGCCAAAAGATATAGCGGAAAGACGGGCTGCTGAAACCAATTAGCATTGCAATGCTTTCCAAATCAATAGGCCAACGTATTTCAAAACAATTAAACATTAAAACCATTCAATAATAATGTACATAGATAAAAGTCAACTTATTGCCCAGGCTTACGAGCATACGCCAACGAAAGAGCAATTGCTTTTTTGCGAGCGGATGTCGAGGTTTTTGCAGGAAGACGATGAATACAAGTGTTTTGTTTTGAAAGGTTATGCCGGAACTGGTAAAACAACTTCGGTTGCGGCATTGGTTAAAGTATTGGCGCAATTTAATTTACGCAGCGAATTGTTGGCGCCAACCGGACGAGCGGCGAAGGTAATGAGCCAATATTCGTACCGAAAAGCGTTAACGATTCATAAACGGATTTATCGAAAACGTTCGGCAGCATCGCCAGAAATGCAATTTCAAATTGCACCAAACTTATCTGAAAATACCCTTTTTATTATTGATGAGGCATCGATGATTGCCGACGAATTTAATGAAACGGGTTCTTCTATTTTGAGAGACTTGTTGGAGTTTGTTTACAACACTAAAAACTGTTTCTTGCTTTTTGTTGGCGATACAGCACAATTACCCCCTGTCGGAAGCTTGGATAGTCCGGCACTGAATGAGCAATATTTGAAAGATAAATTTGCTTTAACGATAACTTCTGTGGAGTTGAAAGAGGTGGTTAGGCAGGAAAAGAAATCAGGGATTTTGGCAAATGCTACGATGCTCAGAAACCAAATTTCTAAAAATCCTGAAAAACCTCTACCTAAATTTCTGACCAAAAACTACAAGGATATTTACAATATGGCGGGCGCCAGATTAGTGGAGGGATTAGAATATGCTTACCGAAAATTTGGGATTGAAAATACACTCGTGGTTTGTCGTTCTAATAAATCGGCTAATATTTATAATCAGCAGATTAGGGCTCGGTTGCTTTACCGCGAAGAGGAATTAACTGGTGGCGACCAGATTATGGTGGTTCGAAATAATTATTTTTGGTTGCCAGAAAATGAGGAAACTGCCTTTATCGCCAATGGCGACATGGCGAAAGTGATTAGGGTAAGGGGAGAGGAAGAGCGTTACGGGTTCCGTTTTGCCGATGCTACTTTAGAGTTTCTGGATTTTCCGGCGGCTGGCCAGATCAGTTGTAAAGTAATGTTGGATACACTGAATTTAGAATCGGCAAATTTACCTTACGAGCAAAATAAAAAGCTTTTTGATGGTTTGAACGAAGATTATGAACACATTGCCAATAAGCGTCAACGTATGCTTGCCATTAAAGCCGACCCATTTTACAATGCTTTGCAGATTAAATTTGCTTATGCGGTAACCTGCCATAAAGCGCAAGGTGGGCAATGGGATGCCGTTTTTGCCGACCAAGGTTATTTGACAGAAGAAATGATTGACTTGGATTTTCTGCGATGGTTATATACCGCTGTAACCCGAGCAAAAAAAGAACTATATTTAGTGAATTTTGCGCCACAGCTTTTCGCAAAGACAGCGCAGGAAGATTATTTTTAGAGAACTTTTGCCGATTTTTTAGCCACAGATTCTCACAGATTTAAATGTACTTATCTATGTTTATTCCAATTATTTGTGGTTAATGATGTTGAAAATAACTGCTAACCAATTATACTATGAAATTCGCTTTTAGTCTTAAAAATAAGTTAAAAATAGCTTTTCTGCTTTTTTGCATTATGTGTTGCACTTTGCTTATTCGTTTTTTGGAGGATAAAAGTGTTAAGAAAATAAATGAGTCGTTTATTTCGATGTATAACGATAGGTTGGTTCCGGCAACAGATTTATATTTCATTGCCGAAAATCTTTACCATAAAAATTCGATTCTTCAAGATGCTTTGGTTGAAAATGTGGTGCATCCATCGGAAATTGTATCTAAAATTAATAATCACAATCGCAAAATTGACTCTGTTATTAATAAATACGAACTAACTTTATTAGTGAAACAAGAAAAAACTTTTTTGAACGATTTGAAAAATGCCCTTCAGGTTCAACAGAAGCTTGAAAATAAGGTGCTTAATTTGGCAGGTGGAGAAGGTAAAAAAGTTTATGAATCTATTGGCAGAAATGCATCTAGCGAAACTCTGGCTAAGCTTTCGGCTTTAATAAAAATTCAATCTAATGTTGGAAATGAGCTAATTAAGGATTCGAAAATCTTTGTTTCTGGTACTAAGGTTTATTCTACTATACAGGTAATTTTGGCCATCGTTATTGGGATTATGATAGTGTCTATAGTTTCTGCATCAAATGCGGTTAAGATTCAAAATGAGAAATTTAATTTGAATTAAGATGTTAACCACTGATTTTCAAAGATGACCAAAGATAATATTTTTTTTATCTGTGTTACATATAAAAATATTAGCCACGGAAACTCGGAATACACGGAAAAGAATCGAAATTAAAATAGCCACAGACTTACAGATTTAAAATAAATTAAGTAATCTGTAAATCTGTGGCTAAAAATAGAATTATTATTCTGCGTCTTCGTCGGTTAATAACCTAATAGAATCGTCAGAAAGTACAATTAAGCGCTCTTTGTAAAGCGAACCGATTGTTTTTTTGAAAGCACTTTTGCTAATCTGGAAGCGATGATAAATCTCATCTGGAGAACTTTTATCGCCCAATTCAATCACGCCGCCGCTCTTTTTCAACTCTGCTAACATCATTTCTTTCGAATCTAAAATGTGTCCGTATCCACTTGGCTGTAAAGTCAAATCAATTTTCCCTTCCACACGTATTTTTTTAATCCAACCTTTACGCTGCTCTCCGATTTGGATGTTATCAAAAACCTCGTTATGGTAAAGTAAACCAATATAAGTATTGTTAATAATGGCATTGAAACCTAAATCTGTTTCTTCGGTAATTAATAAACTTACCTCATCGCCCTCTTCAAAATCGAAGTCTTCTTCCTCAACAAAATCATATAGTTTTGATGATGCCAGTAAGCGATCGTTATTTTCATCCAGATACAAATAAACTACATATTTATAGCCTTTTTGCATTGGTCTTTTTTGTTCTTTGGTAGGCACATAAACATCTTTATCGATACCTAAATCCATAAAAATACCATCATCACCATCCGAAACAACTTTTAAGAAAGCAAAGTCTCCAACTTCTGCGTAAGCTTTTTGTGTAGTTCCGGTTAAGCGACCGTCTTTTTGAATGTAAACGAAAACGTTAACGTTATCGCCAATTTCCAAGCCTTTTGGTACATATTGGTAGGGTAAAACTACCAGTTTATCGCCATCTGTTAAATTTAAACCAGCTTCAGTTTTACTTAAAACTCTTAGCTCGTTGTATTTTCCTATTTCAATCATAATGTGGGTTAACCATTTTCTTCAATGGTTCTTTGCAAATGTAGTAATCTTTAAAGGCAACAGCCGATTTTAATTTTTTTATATAATTTAGCGGCTTATCTAAATAAAACTACATTATGAATAAGGAGATTCCTACATTTTTTTTAAGCGACGAATATTTTATAGATGAAAAGGTAAACTTTTTAAAATTTGCGAATGAGTATAAAGTATATAACGAACAAGGTGCTCAAATTGGTATTATTAAGCAACGTATAAGTGGTTGGCAAAAAGCATTAACCTTGCTGGTTGATAAACGTATGATGCCATTTAAATTGGAAATTACGGATGTAAATGATCAACTGCAAGCAACTATAAGCAGAGGCTGGACATTTTGGATGTCGAAAATTACTGTTACAGACCCAATTGGAGTAGAGGTGGGTATCATTAAGCAGAAATTTAAGCTGTTTAAACCAACATTTACAATTTCTGACCCGGTTTCTGGAACAGAAATTGCAAAAATAACCGGCGACTGGAAAGCATGGAATTTTAATATAACCAATATTGCTGGTTTAGAACTTGGTAAAATTAGCAAGAAGTGGGCTGGCGCATTAAAAGAGGTATTTACTACTGCAGATAAGTATAATGTTTCTATCGATCCGAATTATGCTGAAAGTAATCATAAAGTAGCTATAGTAGCAACTGCTATTACTATTGATATGGTTTTGAAAGAAAGTAAGTAAGCGATTTAATAAAAATTGAGTGAATGGTTAATTTATAGCGAGAATTTCTCTTATCAATGCAATTAATCATTCACTAATCTAATTTTAATGTTTTTCTTACAAATCATATCAAATAAAACGGTTAAATTTGATATTCACAAAAGTGTTCATTCATTAACATGGCAAAACCAAAAGAGGCTAAAAAACCTAGTGTTTTTAGTTTACTTGCATCATACAAAGGCTTAATTTTTTTGCTGATTTTATTCGCTTTATTAAGCAATGGTATTAATTTATTACTGCCCAAAATTATTGCTCACGGTATCGATTCGTATACAAACAAAACTTTCGATTTAAATTCAATTTTAATCCAATTTGCAGGTGCAATTATATTGGTTTTCATCTTTACCTACTTGCAAAGCATTGTTCAAACTTATGCATCTGAGCGTGTGGCAAGAGATTTAAGAACCAAACTTTCTGACCAAATTTCGCATCAAAGCCATGCTTATGTTCTTCAGGCAAATCCATCAAAGTTACTTACAAACCTCACATCGGATGCAGATTCGATAAAAATGTTTGTTTCGCAAGCAATAGTTTCGCTAGCATCATCTATCTTTTTGATTTTTGGCGCAAGTATTTTTCTGTTAATAATTAACTGGAAACTTGCGCTTTGCATCATTGCAATTGTTCCGATAATTGGTGGTGCCTTTTTCTTTGTTTTGAAAAAAGTGCGGGTGTTATTTATCAAAAGCAGGGAAGTAATCGACTGGTTAAATAAAGTAATTAGTGAGAGTATTTTTGGTTCAGCATTAATACGGGTAATCAACTCGCAGCAGTTAGAATATAATAAATTTTTAGATGCAAATGCCAAAGCCAGAAATTTAGGTTTATCTATTCTTCGTCTATTTGCGGGTTTAATTCCAATTATAGTTTTTGTGGCCAACCTTGCAGGTTTAACCATTTTAGTACTTGGTGGGCATTTCGTTATAACGGGTAGCATGACTTTAGGAGAATTTGCTGCATTTAACAGCTATTTGGCATTAATTATCTTCCCAATTTTAGTAATTGGTTTTATGAGCAACGTAATTGCTCAAGCTACTGCATCTTACCAAAGAATTGAAAGTGTATTAAATGCACCAGAAATTAAACATCCCGGTACGCTAAGAAATGAACTTAGTGGAGATGTTGAAGCTAAAAATATTTCATTATCATCAGGGCAAAAACTAATCTTAAAAGATATTTCTTTCGCCGCAAAAGCTGGCTCTAAAACTGCAATTATCGGCCCAACGGCAGCTGGAAAAACACAACTCCTTTATATTTTAACTGGGTTAATAGAAGCCAATAGTGGCGAAATTCTTTTAGATGGCAAAGAAATCAAGAACTACAATCAAGAAAATTTTCATAAACAAGTTGGGTTCGTTTTTCAGGATAGTATAATGTTTAACATGAGTATTCGCGAGAATATTGCTTTTAGTGATACAGTAACGGATGAATCTCTAGCAAAAGCTATCCAAACTGCCGAATTAAAAGATTTTGTAGATGCTTTGCCTGATAAATTAAATACCATTATATCTGAACGTGGAAATAGCCTTTCTGGTGGACAAAAACAGCGGATTATGCTGGCGAGAGCTTTGGCGGTTAATCCAAAAATTTTATTGTTGGACGATTTTACTGCTCGGGTTGATACCAACACAGAAAAGCAGATTTTAGAGAATATCCAACAGAATTATCCAGGATTAACATTGTTATCCGTTACACAAAAAATAGCATCGGTAGAAAATTACGATAAAGTTATTTTATTAATGCAAGGCGAAATCATTGCCGCCGGAACTCATCAGGAATTGCTAAAAAGCAGTGCCGAATATGTTCAAATTTACAATTCACAACAGAGCACCAGCAATTATGAAATACAATCTTAACCAGATAAGCGAAAGTCAGGAAAAGCAATCGACCTACAAAGCGCTTAAAAGATTGCTGAAATTCATTTCTGAAGAACAAAAAAATCTATGGCTTGCACTCATTGCCATCTTGGTTAATGCTGGTTTGCTTTTGCTTGGTCCGCTTTTGGTTGGCCATACCATCGATACTTACATTCGCACCAAACAATTTGATGGAGTATTGCTTTTTGGAGGAATCTTATTAGTGATGTATATGATTGCGATGATTACTGGCTACACGCAAACAAAACTAATGGGCGGTATTGGCCAGAGAATGCTTTTTGCACTAAGAAATGCAATTTTTAATAAGCTACAGGAATTACCTGTTTCATTTTTCAATCAAAATAAAGCTGGCGATTTAATTTCTAGAGTAAATAGCGATACTGATAAAATAAACCAATTTTTCTCCCAGTCGTTAATGCAGTTTGTAAGCAGTATTGTAACCATGATTGGTGCTGGCATTTTTCTGCTATCCATTAATTTAGAACTTGGTGCTGCGGCGCTTTCGCCAGCGGCTGTAATCGTATTATTTACGGTTGTGTTATCGCCTTGGGTTAAAGCAAAGAATGCTAAAAGTTTAAAAAGCACGGGCGGTTTAAGTGCCGAAATTCAAGAAAGTTTAAACAATTTTAAGGTGATTATCGCTTTTAACCGTCGCGATTATTTTAGAAAACGTTTCAATGAAGCCAACAAAGAAAATTATAAAATGGCAATTGGCGCTGGCTTAGCTAATAATATTTTTGTACCTGTTTATGGTTTACTTTCCAGCTCAGCACAATTAATTGTTTTGCTATTTGGTATATATCTAATTTCTATTGGTAACTTTTCTTTAGGCTTATTAGTAAGTTACATTTCGTATTGTACAAATTTTTATAATCCTTTAAGGCAATTGGCTGCCCTTTGGACAAGTTTTCAAGTGGCTATGGCGAGTTGGGATCGAATTTCGCAAATCCTATTGTTGGATAATAATCTGAATCAGGTTGAGGATAACCAAACTGAAAAATCAGATGCTTTGCTAGAATTTAAAAACGTTCATTTCTCATATGATGATTCTAAAGAGATTTTGCATAACATTAACTTACGATTCGAAAAAGGTAAAACTTATGCCTTAATTGGACCTACAGGTGGTGGGAAAACAACAACTGCATCTTTAATCTCTCGTCTTTACGATGCTACTAAAGGAACGGTTTTGTTAAATGGAAAAGACATTCGTTCATTCTCTGCAGAAGAACGCACCAAGAAAATCGGTTTTATTTTACAAGAACCATTTTTATTTACTGGAACAGTGAAGGATAATATTCTTTATGGAAATAGTCAGTATAGAGATGTAAGCGATGATGAGCTAAAAAAAATTATTGAAGATGCTAACCTAAATGCACTTTTAGCCATTTTTGATGAAGGATTGAATACGCAAATTATATCAGGTTCTGATAGTATTAGTTTGGGCCAAAAGCAATTAATTGCTTTTATGAGGGCTGTTCTTCGTAATCCAGAACTGTTGATTCTAGATGAAGCTACAGCTAATATTGATACTATTACCGAACAATTACTCAGCATTATTCTGAATAAATTATCAAAAGAAACAACTTTGGTTATCATTGCACATCGTTTAAACACAATCGAAAATGCAGATGAAATTTATTTTGTAAACGAAGGTGAGGTACAAATGGCAGGAACACTTAACGATGCTTTGGATATGTTATTGAAAGGCAAAAGGGTTAGTTAATCGGAAACTCATCAATTATGTAGAAAACTCGCGATTGACGAACAGTTTTTCACAACATTTTTACTTGCAAACCAATTGATTAATCCCCACTTTGCAAGCCCAATAAAAATCATTTATGAAAAAATATTTAATCCTTTTGGTATTTATATCCATTTCGATAAGATCATTTGCTCAATCTGCTCATCCAATTTTTGTACAGGATAGTTTGAAATTAATTTCTTCTCAATTTGCATTTACAGAAGGTGCTTCAGTTGATAAGAATGGAAATATATTTTTTACCGACCAACCAAACGATAAAATCTGGAAATATGATATCAATGGAAAGCTAAGTTTATACATGGATAAATCGGGGAGGGCTAACGGAACTTATTTCGATAAAAAAGGAAATTTAATTGTTTGCGCTGATGAAAATAACCAAATCTGGTCTATAGATAAGAACAAAAAAATAAAAGTTTTATTTACAGATTTTGAGGGCAAAAAGGTAAATGGTCCGAATGATATCTGGCTTGACAAAAGGGGGGGGATTTATTTCACCGATCCGTATTATCAACGTGATTACTGGACGAGAAAAGCACCTGAAATTGTTGGAGAAAAAGTTTATTATCTTCCAAAAGGGAAAAAGGAAGCAGTTCTTGTTGCAGATAGCTTAGTAAGGCCAAATGGAATTGTAGGTACGCCCGATGGTAAAATTTTATATGTTGCCGATAGGGTTGCCGATGTAACCTATCAGTACGAAATAAAAAATGATGGCTCGTTGAGCAATCGAAAACTAATTTTAAAGCAAGGCTCTGATGGGATGACCTTGGATAGCGAGGGAAATATTTATATAACAGGAAAAGGTGTTGATATTTATAAACCAACTGGCGAAAAGATTGGACACATTAATGTGCCAGAAAATTGGTGTGGTAACATTTGTTTTGGTGGTAAAGACCGGAACATCTTGTTTATTACGGCTTCTAAATCACTTTATTCAATCAATACTAA
The DNA here is from genome assembly GCF_042650905.1 of Pedobacter jamesrossensis. Classification (NCBI taxonomy): domain Bacteria; kingdom Pseudomonadati; phylum Bacteroidota; class Sphingobacteriia; order Sphingobacteriales; family Sphingobacteriaceae; genus Pedobacter; species Pedobacter jamesrossensis. The sequence continues at coordinate 25,031 of NZ_JBHSBY010000038.1, forward strand.
CGCAAAAGGAGTAGAATAATTAAACGATTGGTAATTCTACGTAGAAAGTAGTTCCGTTCGATGGAATGCTTTCAACCCAAAGTTTACCCCCGTGTGCCTCTACAATTTGTTTAGAAATTACAAGTCCCATTCCGAATGATTTTTCTCCTTCTGTACCTGCCCTTTTTATATCTTCAGATATTGTAAAAATGGTACTGATCATTTCATTCGGAATACCCATACCTTTGTCTGTAACTGTAATCAAAACCTTATCTATTTCTATATCAAGGTTAACATTTATTTCTGATTCTGGATAACTAAATTTAATTGCATTGGTGATTAGATTACTTACAACCCTCCAAATTTTTTCTCTGTTCAGATTAAAACTTATGGACCTACTCTTTAGAATGATTTTTTGCTTTTTCTCATCAGCTTTGTATTGCAATAGGTTTACACAATAAGTTAATAAAGTATTTAAATCAACAAGTTCTTTATCTAGTTCTCTTACAGTAGACTCTCTGTTTAGCAGCTCATTAACAAACTTCAAAGAATCCGAACCAGAAGATTTAATTAAGCTTATCATTTGCAATTCCTCCGTTTGTAATTTCTCATCCTCCATCATAAATCCTGCTAAACTTACAATTGCTCCAATGGGGCTACGTAAATCGTGGGCAACAACTTTCATTACGCGTTTGTTTTCTTCCTGACTTTGCTCTAAGGCGTTTAGTGTGTCTTGAAGATTTAGATTCTGCTCATTAACTTGCTTGTTTAGTAATGTTAAAGGTATATTGGTCTTTTTTGAAGTTTTAAAATTCTTCCACATTTGATAAAGAATAAAAGAAGCCATAACCGAAAAACCAACTGCTAAAATTAAATACAGGCTATTTAATTGATTTTCTTTTGTGAGTAAGCTTAACTCATAATCTTTTTTTAAGTTAAAAAATTCATTATTTGCATCAGCTTCATTCAGTTTTCTTTCTTTATTGTTTATTTTTTGCTGCAATGTTAAGAAACTATTTAGGTACCGACTACTTTCAGCGTACTGATGAGTAAAGTTTAAATAATCAATATTTAATTTTAGCCATAATAACTCGCATCTTTCATTGGGTATCGAATCTATTTGAATTCGAGATTTATCAATTAAAACTTTTGTTTTTTTTAGTTCTCCTAAATTAAGATATAATCTAGCCAATTTTAGCTGAGCAACCTGGGCATTTCGCTTTTCAATTCCTACAGAGCCATTATTCTCAATACTTTTATTAAAATAAAATTCTGCTTGTTCATTTTTGCCACTATCCAGATAGATATCACCTATATTATGAAAAACAACGCCTCGAGCCTCTCTTATGAAATTCTTTTTACTTGGAAATCTGTAAGCATTTTCATCTATAAATTTCAATGCCTTTTGATAGCAAATAAATGCGCTATCCGTCATTTTAATGTTTTGGTAGCTTAAACCAGCATTGTCTAGTGCACCTTGTATTTCTTGGTAATTTTTAAAGTTGGTTTCGCATTTTTGTTTGCCACGATATGCCTCTAAATACAAATGCGCTGCTTGCTTAAATTTTCCTTGTAAAAAGCATAATGCAGCAAAACGATTATAAAAATCAGATTTATCACAATCTGTTAATGTTTTGTCTGCAAGTATTTTGCCTGAATAGAAATATTTATATGCCTGGTAGTAGGCTTCGTATTCCAGCTCTATATCACCTTTAAAAATATATGATGAATAAAGTTGTTTATTATATCGCTCTTCTACTTTGTTATCTTTGATAATATTAAACATGCTATCAGCATAAATTTTTGCTTTAGCTAAGCCTGCAGTATCATTTTTTATTCTTAGCGCTAAAAAAATTCTTTTCCCTTTTAGATTATACTTTTGCCACAAATCTCCGATTCCTGGGTTTTTTAATGTATTAAAAGATGAATGTAAAAATGAGTTTGCTTTGTCTGGCTGTTCTAAATCGTAAAGATTAGTAGCCTCGTCAATAATCTTATCTACAGCTAACTTATTGTCTGGATTATTTTTTAATGGTGGTTTGCAAGACCAAAGTAAAATAGATAATAGAATTATTATTGTTCTATTATGAACCATAAGCTTGATATGATATTGAATTTGTATTTAAATTCAAATATATCGCTATTTAATTGTATTTTAAAACTATAAGGAATGTTTGTTGCTTGTTGTTTGAAAAAATCGACTTCGAATGTTACTAAGCCAGCCTTTTTTATTGCATTGATTTGTAGTGGATTACTTAGTCTATTTTGTCACTTTTATAAATTATTACCTCATCAATAATTGCCTTTGATTCATTTTGAAAAGCCTTTAGATAAGGTTGTTCGTTATATAAGTTTAGTCCATTTTGGTTTGCCCATGTTTCATTAAATATGAACATATTTTCATTTTCTGTTGATTGTAACAAATCAACCGATTTTAGGCCAAACTATATCGTTCCTAATATGAGTTCTATTCTCAGATGTTTAAGTGGAGGAAAAGGTTTAGTGTTAGTCTGAGGGTTAATTTATTTCATAAAATCAATATAAGTGACGTTAACAGTAAGTAAACTAGGGGAATGAATGATTATGTTCTGTGAAGACACAGACCATGGATCAGCTTAGATTTTCTTAGATACCTTAAAACATCAGTTTATATAACGTCAATTGTAGCTTTATAGATTCTAAAATAAGTATCCTTCGACTGTGTTCAGGATTGACAGGCTAGCTAAAAGCTGAAATCCTAAAGAAGAATGCCATGCTAAAATATTCTAAGGTTTCTTAGGTGGTAAACATAAGTATCCTTCGACTCTATTCAGACTAAAAGAGGCTATTCGTAGCTTAATAGGATGATTATAAAATCATATGATAAAATTGCCAGAGCATAACTCTGGCAATTATTTAACCTAACTTTCTTCCTGTATTAATAACATTTACGCCATTAAAACGTGTAGTTGCACTACCATGAGAAACCGCACTTGCTTGTCCTGGCTGACCCTTTCCATCAGAAAAAGTACCACCCAAGCGATAATCATTTTTATCACATCGCTGAACACAAGAATTCCAGAATTCCTGTGTATTTGCTTGATATGCTGCATCCTTTAACATACCAACAATTTTGCCCTCTTTAATTTCGTAGGCTAACTGCGCACTGAATTGGAAATTGTAACGTTGCTGGTCAATGGAGTAAGAGTTTCTACCAAACATGTAAATACCTTTCTCAACATTTTTAACCATCTCGGCGGCACTTAAGGCGGCATTACCAGGGGCTAATGAAACATTTGGCATCCTTTGAAATTGAATACTATCCCAGCTATCTGCATAGCAGCAACCCTGAGATTCTTTCAGTCCTAAAATATGTGCCTGATCGCGGATTGTTTGGTAATTAACCAAAATTCCATCTTTAATAATATCCCAGTTACCGCACTTTACACCTTCATCATCATAACCCACAGCGCCTAAAGAACCAGGTTCAGTTTTATCTGCCAGAATATTTACTTCCTTACTTCCAAAGTTGAATTTTTTTGATTCCCATTTATCTAGCGTTAAGAAACTAGTTCCTGCATAATTTGCTTCGTAACCTAAAACTCGGTCTAATTCTGTTGGGTGACCAACAGATTCGTGGATGGTTAAGAATAGGTGAGAAGGATCTAACACCAAATCATACTTACCTGGGGCAATTGGTTTAGCTTTAAGTTTTTCATCGACATGAACGGCAGCTTCACGAACATCTTCTAAAATATCGTAACGCTTTTTGTACATGGTTACTGGGCCACCTTTAATTTTTTCTTCATCCCTCGGTTTTAAGTATTCAAAACCCATTCCCATCGGAGCGCTTAATGCATTTCTGGTTTCAAATTTGCCACTTGCCGCATCGGTTTTAGTTAGAGTGAAAGTTGGCCAAATTCTGTGAATATCTTTGTCTATGTACGAACCATCAGTAGAAGCAAAATATTTCTGTTCATTTATCATAAATAAATTCGAACTAATAAACTTTGCCCCACCTTTCATAGCTTCGCTATTCACATTTAAAAGCAAATCGACTTTGTCTTTAATGGGAACTTCGAAAGCATTAATTTCTACAGGTGTTTTCCAGCTAACATCGCCAAAGCCCTTTTGAGCAGCTAACTGAACAGGTTCTTCCATTAACTTAGAATTGCCCTTTGCAATTGCTACTGCAGCTTCGGCAGCTTTTGCAATGCTTGCATTATCTAAATTATTAGTTGCGGCAAAGCCCCAGCTTCCGTTAGCAATAACACGAACACCTAAGCCATAAGATTCTGAATTGGAAATGTTCTCTACCCGTGTTTCTCTTGTAGCTACAACTTGATTTAGGTATCGGCCAATGCGAACATCGGCGTAGGTTGCGCCTTTGGTTTTTGCTGCGTTTAAAGCAACATCGGCCATTTTTTTCTTCAAGGCTACATCAACAGGTGTTAAAGATTCTTCAACAGAAATAATTTTGCCAAAGGCGGATAGGTTCGGAAGAATGGTTGTACCCACTCCAACACCAGTCATATATAAAAAATCTCGTCTTCTCAATTTTTGTAATTTTGATGGTAAAAAAACAGCGAAGAAATTAATCGTCGCTGTTTTTAATTATTTAAATAGCATCAGATAATGATGTAAATGTAAAATCACGAATTTTCATTGGTGGAATCATACCTGTTCCGGTTCTTACTGGTTTGCCTAATGCCTCAACATTATTTAGCATAATTACCGGACTTTCGTTAAACCTGAAGTTTTTAAGTGGGAATTTAATTTCGCCATTCTCAATATAAAAAGTACCATCACGTGTTAGTCCTGTAAGCAATAAAGTTTGAGGATCTACCGAGCGGATATACCAGAAACGAGTTACTAAAATCCCTTTTTCTGTACTCTTAATTAGGTCTTCCAATGATTGGTTCCCACCTTCCATTACAATACTACGGCTAAAAGGAATTGGTTCTACATTTTTTTGAGCAGCCCAATATCTAGAATATGATAGATTTTTAACCACACCTTTTTCTACCCATTGTGTTCTTTTTACAGGTAAACCATCGCCTGTCCATGTAGAAGAAGGTAATTCAGGATTCATTGGATCTGAGTAGATGTTCACATTTTCAGAAAATAATTGTTCTCCTAAACGTGTGCCACCTCCTTTTTTACTCATAAAGCTACGGCCTTCGTCTGCACTTCTAGCGTCAAAACCTCTAAACATATTGCCAAGCATATCGCTTGCTGCTAAAGGTTCTAAAATAACAGTGTATTTACCGGGTTCAATAGCTTTTGCACCTGCCGAACCATTTGCTTTACTTGCAGCAATTTTACTTAAAGCAAGTGTATCCATTTTTGCAAGTTCATTAAAATCTTGTTCTACATAACCAGAACCCGTTCCTTGCTTATTTCTAACCGTAACGGAGAATGAAACATTCGTACCTTTATTATATGCAAATAAACCTTTGGAGTTCATTATCGCATTAAAATTCGTAGAGTTTTCTAAGAAACCTGCGGCGTCTAAACCTGCAGCTTTAGAAACACCTAAACTTTTTCCAACCATTTCCGCTCTGGTATCAGGCGTAATAGCTGCTGTAGCGGCATTAAATGTTTTAGATTCTGCAAAAGTTTGTGGGCCTAAAAGTGGCATAAACTCAGGGTTTTCGGGCGCCAACATGGCTAATTCTTCTGCTCTTTTTACAACTTTTTGCAACGATGCATCATCGAATTCATTTATTGTTGCAGAACCAGTTTTTTTACCAAATGTAGAACTTACACCTAAGCTCATTACACTAATTTGGCCCGCTGTAGAAACTGCATTACGTGCATAACGAATGTTTCCTCCGTCTGATCCCCTTAAACTTACTTCGCAGGAATCTGCTTTTGAAAAGCCAATTACCTTTTTTAATATCGCTTGGGCTTCTTCTTTACTTAATATGGCCATAATTATATTTTTCTAGCTGTATTTATAACATTAACTCCATTAAACCTTGTAGTAGAACTACCATGAGAAACGGCACTACTTTGACTTGGTTGACCTTTTCCGTCGTTAAACGAGCCACCTAATCGGTAATCGCTTTCATCGCAAATTGCATTACAAGAATTCCAGAATTCTTGGGTATTTGCCTGATAAGCAACATCGTTTAACATGCCAACAATTTTTCCTTCTTTAATTTCGTAGAAAATTTGTCCACCAAATTGGAAATTGTAACGTTGCTGATCAATAGAAAAACTTCCATCACCAATGATATAAATGCCTTTTTCAACATTTTTAATCATATCATCAACGCTAAGTTTTTCTTTTCCCGGTTGAAGTGAAACATTTGGCATACGCTGAAACTGCACATCATCCCAACCTTGAGAATAACAACATCCGTTTGATTCGGTTAAACCTATGATGTGTGCTTGGTCGCGAATTGCTTGATAACTTACCAATGTACCGTCTTTAATCAAATCCCATTTCTTGCATTTCACACCCTCATCATCATAACCAACTGCACCTAATGAGCCAACCTGGGTTTTATCTGCAACTATATTTACTTTATCACTTCCGAATTTGAATTTTTTAGATTCCCATTTATCGAGTGTTAAGAAACTTGTACCAGCGTAGTTTGCTTCATAACCCAATACTCGATCTAACTCCGTTGGGTGACCAACTGACTCATGAATGGTTAACCAAAGATGAGATGGATCTAAAACTAAATCGTATTTACCAGGTTCAACAGATTTTGCTTTTATCTTTTCAGTAGCTACGCGAGCAGCTTCCTTAACATCTTCAAGCATATCGTAGCGGCCTTTATATCGAGTTACAATGCCAGAAACTTTATCTTCCGGGCGTGCATGCATGTATTCGTAACCCTTGCCCATTGGCGAACTGAGCGAGTTGCGGGTTTTAAACTTGCCCGATTCTCTATCAATTCTGGTCACATTAAAGTTAGGGTATATACGATGAACATCCTGATCGATATAAGAGCCATCAGTTGATGCAAAATACTTTTGCTCATTAACGGCAAAAATTACAGAGTTAACAAAGTTAGCGCCATTCTGCATGGCAACATCGTTAACATTAAGTAGTAAATCTACTTTTTCTTTTACCGGAACTTCGAATGCATTAATTTCAATTGGTGTTTTCCAGCTTACTTCGCCATAACCCTTTTGAGGGGCAAGTTGCACAGGTTCGCCCCCAATTTTAGCATTTGCTTTTGCAACAGCAACGGCTTGTTCTGCGGCCTTAGCAATTGCATCCTTAGTAACATTGTTTGTTGCGGCAAAACCCCAGCAGCCGTTAACTAAAACGCGAATACCTACACCATAAGATTCTGTGTTTGCAACACCCTGAACGCGTTTTTCGCGGGTTGCAACAAACTGGTTTAAGTAACGGCCAATGCGAATATCTGCATAGTTTGCACCTTTCGATTTTGCTGCATTAAGTGCAACATCAGCTAGTTCTTTTTTAATTTTTACATCAACTCCATCCAGGGCCTGTAGTGGGTCTATGGGAGTTCCGAATGCGGAGAGGTCGGGAAGCATTAAAGCGCCCATACCCATTCCGGACAAATAGAGGAAATCTTTTCTTTTCAATTGGTTCAGTTTAGGTGGTTTACGATTACAAGATAGCCAATTGTATAATGAATTGACCTATTTTGAATATAACATTTTAGTTTCAATCGGTTATTTATCTTTGATGATACGCGATTCGTACCATAAAAAAGCTGCTGATAATAAAAATCCGGCAAAGAAATACCATTTAGATACTTCGTTATAGATAATCTGATTGGTTTTTGCATTCTTATCGCTTACATCAACGCTATTTTTTAAAAATTGCTCTCTAGATTCTATTTTTGCTTGATTTTTTAATGATTGCCAGTCATTTCTCTGATAAACATAAAATGATTGATTAAGCTGATTAACCGATAAATTATTCCAACCTTCTTTTTGTGGCCATGAAATTGCATCCCATTGAAATGGCAATTCCATGTTTTGACGAGGACTCAGCTTTACGTCATCAATTTTTATTGAAGGTATTTTATTTTCCTCACTCAAATCTGCAATAAACCTTATTTTTTGATTAACGACAGGGAATTGTGGAATTATTCTTAACGATTGTAGTTCTAATTTTTTACGAGCTATTTTAGATAAAAGAGTAGACCAATAGTCCGTATAATCTGCTTTTTTTCCAGATAAAAGCCAATTATAGGTTGCAGATAATGATGAAATTATGATTTTGCCAGCACCACTAATTCTGCTATTAACCAAAATTTTATTAGTGTTATCGGTAATTAATGGTTGGTCATTAGTACCTGCTTTAAGGAATAAGTTTTGTTCAATAGGTAACTTTGTTAGTTTAGAATTTTCGTCTTTTATGTTTAGGCTTAGCGTTTTTTCTTTTAGTGCAGGAGTTTCGTAACGACTGAATTTTGCGCTTAAAGTGGTTGTTGGTTTAACAGTTGAGATCCTAATAAATAATCCCATTCCATTGCTAGCAGCATTATCAATAGAAGAGCGCTCTTCGGTGTTTATGGCAGCTAGTTCCTCTTCATCAATAATTAAAACATCAAATCTTTTTAATGTAGTGCTATTAATTCGGTTAAGATTCAAACTATCCATATTCAGGAAATCTGTGCTGTATTTGTTTTTGCTTATCTGACTTCTAAAAGCTAAAGGATATTGATTGTCATAAAGCCATTTTTTTAAAAACTTATATTCAAAATCTGGAAATGAAGCTAAGATTAAAACCTTCATCGGTGGTTGCTCTTCAACAATAAATGGAACAGGTTCTTTAGCAATCGTATCGCCTTCCTGTAGTGCAATTAATTGATATATAGCTTTTCCAGTTTGCTTTGGCTTATTTTTAAAAGAGAATGGTGATGTAGATTGCGCATTAATATTAACCGAATCGATTGTTGAACCTAAGCCTTTTAATATAAGTTTAACAGGTTTTTTGCCTGCGTTTTGAAAAATTCCCTGAACCAGGAAAGATTTAGTAGCTTTTATTTTTGGCTGCCAGTTAGCCGAAATTATTCCAGTGGGATTTGCAGATGGATGAAAGGAAATCTCATACCCTTTAGAACTTTTTAATTCTGAATCCGTTAGCCCATACCCGTAAATGTTAAGTTTTTTAATCGTTGTGTTGGCCTTTAAAAAATAGGAGAGATTTTCAATCGATTTGGCTTTACTGCTTTTTAATTCAGTAGCATTGGCGGATGATAAAATGTATTTTTTGCCTTTAATTTTTGAAACAGAATCGGGATTTGTTCCATCCGTTAACAAAAAGATTTCGTTTGCCCGCTGTTGCAAATGTGTTTCATATTTTATTGGAATGATTAATAAGGCAAAACAACCAATTGCTAGAACAGAAGCTAAAATCCTCCAGATTAATCTGGATTTATCGGTTCTTTTAAATTCTTTGAACAGACTAAATGCAAGCAATATTAAACAAACAAGAATAGCGATGTATTTAAATTCCATATATCTATTTCCCTGTTTTATTTAGGTTTTTGAAATAACCTTGATACAAAGACGAAGCAGGTTTTGAGCTTTGAATCTGTGGTTTAGAAAATTCGAATTTCAGCATGTTTTGTATTGCAACTTGTGCGATATCAATATCTTTAATTAAAATTTTATTGCTTGAAGATAATTTTCTTAAACTGGTTAAGGCGTTTAAATAGGTAGCCGGATTGTCTGCCGCCGAACCAATCATATATTTCTCCGTTTCACTCAACAAAAATCTATCATTAGTTGTAAATTTTCTGCCTTCTTTTCTGCTTTCTAAAAGTGAAAGTGTGTTTTTTAAATATGCGTTTCTTAACTCTTTTTGCTCAAAACTCATTTTTTGAACAGGTTGAGTAATTTTATCTAACTCTCCACTTAGCCGTTTTTCTGGCTTTAATGAAGCCGTTTTTACGTTTGTTTTTGCCACATAAGCTCTCGATTTTTGCTGTAAATCTTTAAGTAATCTAAGTGCTTTGTATTCGTATGGTAAAGCTTCTTGTGGTTTATATGTTCTCAATCGCAATTCCGAATTCCACATTTCAGTTAAAACGGCTTTTAGCTGGGCTTTCATTTCTGGCTCAAAAAAGGTAGCATCTTCAGCGATATCGTGTTTGTGAGAATATTTATCCATTATAGCGGTTACATCACCAAATTTTTCCTCTGTTTCTTTATGCTCACCATGTTCGTCGTGGTCATCATGGTCGCCTCCAATTTCAGTCTCATTTTCTTCACCCAAAAACTGCCCATATCTTAGCCTTAATAGTTTTTGATCAATTCCTAAATTGTTGCTGCGGTTTTTGAAAGCTTCGGCTGGGATAGTACTTTGTTCTTTAAGCAGTTTTTCTGTGTCGATAATAATTTGCCGCTGACTTCTGAAGTATTCTGGAACCAGATTTACGCCATTTGTCATACCGACTAAACTCATCAATTCAGTAGTATCTACAATCGAAACAAAATAAACATCAGAACGGCTAGACTGACCATGATTATCCATCGCCTTGATAAAGAAATATAGTTCGTCGCCGGGTTTCATTCCCAGAGTTTTTAAATCAATTTGTTTTGTTAAGGATATATTTTTTCTATTTCCAAAATTTGTATCGAATGATATTTTTTTCTCTGTAAAACTTACACCTTCACCTTTTCCACTGGCCATTGTTGCCGAAATAAAAGCATCTTTTATTCCATATTCATCATTTAAAGTTGCATTTAAGGTAAACTTTTGGGGCTTGCCAATATCAATTGTTGTACGTTGTTTTGGCTGGGTAATTTTGATATTAACAGGCAAGTCTGGTATAACTTCTATTTGATATAAGTCTGATTTTTTGCCATCTAATTCCAACTGATAAAAACCAGCCTTATCTATTGTTTTTGAATAAGCAAAACTACTGGAAGTTGAATTTGTAGGTTTTAATGTCGTTATTTCTTTATCATTAAAAATGATTTTAAGCTTTTTAATGGCAACATTTGTTTCAATTTTCCAGTTAACTTTTGCACCAGTTTCGGCTTTTATTGAGAATTGCTTTTGTGCTCTGGCATTATTTCCTGTATAAGCTGGCGGAGTAATTGTAGCGCTGAAATCCGAAATCTCGACTGGGATTTGCTCTTTTATTCTAGGAATTGAATTTTGCTTTTGAACAACAGATTGTTCTTTTTTAGTTGAAACAGGAACTTTTGAAACAATAAAACTTATTAGTAAAGCTGCAGCAAGAATTCCTAAACCGATGTAAAGTCTTTTTAAAGGTTCTTCAGGCTGGCGAATGGTTGGTAATACTGCCTCAATTTTGGTTCTTTGAAATTGCTGTAATAATGAAAGTTCTGCTGGGTTTTTTAATAATAAATCGGCACTTTCTTCAAGCTCAGGATATTGATTATTAATGTATCTGGAGATATCGACATCGGTTGTTTTCCAAATAGGCTTGATAAACAAAATAAGCACTAAAATTAAAGTAAACGCAATTGCAAAAATCCAAGCCGAAAGCTGAAGCATATAAATGCCAATTGCAGATAAAATTAAGGCAATGGCCAAACTGATAGCAATTGTTCTAATCAGATAAAGTGCAATCCACTTTATTCTTAAGTTATGAATCCAATCTTGTCCTTCAGTTTTTAACATAACCTGGTTTTTTTCTGAATGATAAAATGCGTTCGAGCGCTAAAATCAACAATGCAGCAGTCCAAAAAATATAGTTTACAGGTTCATCTGTTGTAATATTTACCTGCTTTTCTCCTTTGTTTATTTCAATATTTTCCGTTTGAATTAAAGGCATTTTTCTTTGGTCGTTGAGATTATCTTCGAAACCGAAATCACTATTTTTTTTATCCGTAATTACAATTGGCATTATGGTTTTTACAAAAATTTCATTCCATACCAAATCATTCCACTGTGGATTTAATCTGCTGTAAAAGTGAAGAATATTTAAACGATCCTTTTTTTCTTCTGATAGAATTGAATTTCCGAAGCCATCGGTCCATAATTTTGTAAATGGTTTAGCAGATGTCAGTCTCTTGTTTAAATCAACGCTCCCGGCTTCGGTATTAATGATTGATTTTTCTGAAATAATTTTTCCTGTTTCATATTCAAAAAGGCTTCCACCTGCTTTGATTGAATTTTTAAAGCTATTAGATACTGCTTTTTCAGATAACCAAAAACCCACATCGAATGATTTATTTTGTTGATTGATTTCAATTTTTCTTTTACTAAAACTAGAAATAGCATTTAAAGCAGCTTTTATATATTTAGCATCGTTACCAGTTTCATCATAAATTGTAACTGAAATCACTGAAGTATTCTCATTATTTAAAGCATTATAATAAACAGAAGAAGGCGTAGATTTTGCTTCGTATTTTTTGTCGGCAAATTGTGTAATCCAATTACTTATTGTATCAGTTTGGTTTATCGGTTTCCAGTTTAATTTATAATTAATTGAAGGTAATTCATCATCAAATTGATTTAGAGGTTGATTCGCATATAGATAAACTGAAGAACCTGATGGAATTTTACTGTTAATTTCACTAATTAAAGCGCTATATTTTACTTCATTGGCTTGTTTTCGGTTTTCCGGGGCTATTGTGTCTTTTAGCGTCAGTAAATCAAATCCCAGATTAAAATCGTGTATCTCGTAATTAATTTTTATTAATGAATCTATCTGCTTTCGGTTATTTTTAAAAACTTCAGGGAATTTAGATTTTTCAACCAGAATCCATCCACCTTTATTTTTAGAATTTATAGTTTTTCTGATATAAGGTTGAGTCAAAAGAAAAGCAATTAAAATAACTAAAAGACAACGTAAAATAAAAAGCAACCAGTCGGTAATGCGAAAACTTTTAGAACTTGTACGGGCACTAGCACCCAATAGCGAAATGCTGCCAATTTTTAGCGTTTTACTTTCTTTAACATTCCATAAATGGATAATTAGCGGAATAATTAAACCTGCTAATGCGAGTAAACCGATGGGATATAACAATTGCACAGGCTAAATTCTAAGTTTACTTCTTTGTTTTAAAAAATCTCTTAACGCTTGATCTAAAGGCTCATCAGTAGAAATTGTTCGGTAAAAAATTCTTCTGTCGAGCATTTTAATTCTTGTATCTTCTAAATAAGCATTTAGCTTGTTTTTATATTCTGTTCTTGCTTTCGACTGGTCGATTTGAATGGTTTCTCCGGTTTCCAAATCTTCGAATGTAGAGTAACCTTTAAAATCTAAATCGAGTTCGTTTCTGGAGAGTATATGAAACACAACAATTTCGTGGCGAAGTGTATTTAAAGTATCCAGAAGATGAATAATTTCATCATCTGTTTGATATAAATCGGTAACAAAAATTAAGAGCTCTCGTTTTTGTGCACCAGCAAAAAGTTCCTTATAAAATATTGGTTTGGTAAATTCTCCATTAGGATTTATATTTTCTAATTGATAAAATAGTCTTGCCAAATGTTGATAATCCTGTTTCGGTGTCATTGAAAAAATACCCGAATTTTTAAGAACATACAAGCCTATTGCATCTCCTTGTAAATTAGCTAGATAGGCGAGTGAAGCGCCTAGATATCTTGCGTATTCAATTTTGGTAAAATCTCCATCGCTATGATTCATCGATGCGCTTGCATCAATTAGTATGCGAACCGAAATATTGGTTTCTACCTCCGATTCCCGAATATAATAACGGTCAGAACGGGCAAACATTTTCCAATCCAAAGAGCGTAAATCATCGCCAGGCTGGTAGCTTCTATATTGGCTAAATTCCAATCCAGGCCCTTTAACCGTACTTTTATTAATGCCACTCATAAAACCATCGATTGTCATTTTAGCAGACAAATTCAGGTCTTTAATTGCCATTAATACTTTTGGATTGAGCAGTTTACTCATTAAATATTAGCTTTTGGTTTTGATATTGCCTTAATCAATTCATCTGTAACTTTATCCGATGAAACATTTTCAGCCTCTGCTTTAAAGTTCATTAAAACCCTGTGTCGAAGTACTGGATAAGCCATTGTTTGTAAATCGTCCATAATTACAGCATATCTACCATAGAATAACGCTCTGGCTTTTGCGGTAAGAATTAAGGCTTGACCAGCTCTTGGTCCGGCACCCCAACGTACCCATTCTTTAACAAAAGGTACAGTAGTTGTATCTGGTCTTGTTGCCCTAATAATTTCGCTTACATAGGTAATTAAGTCATCGCTTATGCTTACCTCGCGAGTTATTGCTTGTAACTCTTTAATTTCTTCGGCACCTATAATTGGGTTAATTGTTACTTTCTTAGCACCAGTTGTGCTGCTTAATATTCTTGACTCTTCTGCCGCAGTTGGATAACCAATTTTAATATACAATAAGAAGCGATCGAGTTGTGCTTCAGGCAGGGGGTAGGTGCCCGCTTGTTCTATTGGGTTTTGTGTTGCAAGGATGAAAAATGGTCTATCTAATGGATAAGTTTGTCCGCCGTAAGTTACTTCGAATTCTTGCATGGCTTCTAAAAGTGCCGATTGGGTTTTTGGAGGCGTTCTGTTAACTTCATCTGCTAAAACAATATTTGCAAACAAAGGCCCTTTGTTAAATTTAAAGAAACGCTTTCCTGTAACATGATCTTCCTCCAAAATTTCCGTTCCAACAATATCGGTAGGCATTAAATCGGGTGTAAACTGAATTCTTCTAAAAGATAAATCAAGTGCTTGCGACATGGTTTTAACCATTAAGGTTTTCGCTAAACCCGGTACACCTTCTAAAAGGCAATGTCCACCAGCCATTAAAGCAATTAACATTTCTTCGATTATTACATCCTGCCCAACAATTACTTTTTGTATTTCGCTTTTTAATTGGGAGATCTTACTGATCAATATTTTTAAGTTAGTTTCTGAACGCTCCAAAACAATAGTTTTTTTAGTTTGTATGAATATTGTGCCTCAATATAGCGCATTAAGGCATATATTTTTCGCTATAGTGAAAGAATATCAAAAAATTTACAAGATTCTCTCGTTAAAAACATTAATTAATAAAAATTGACACTAATTTAGAGCGATGCAAAGATCCAGATTTACATTTGCTAGGTTAAAATACAACTCGGGCGATTGGGATACCGACCAGCGTATGCCTTCGAATGTATTAAATTCTTTATTAGAGTACACTACAATTCCACTCGATGAAGAAGAAAAAATAGTAGAGTTGAGTAGCCCAGACTTATTTAAATATCCATTCTGTTATTTAAGTGGGCATAAACTCGTTCAATTTAACCAGCAAGAAGCCGCTAATTTTAAAATGTATGTTCAAAACGGTGGGTTTGTTTTTGTAGATGATTGTAATCATGATATTGATGGTTTATTTGCCCGTTCTTTTGAAACTCAGATGAGTAATTTATTTGGAGCATCGGCCTTAAAAAAGATTCCGAATAACCATGCTATTTATAATTCATTCTTTAAATTTGAAAAGGGGCCACCCACTACTTCTTTCGAATTAAATGGCTGGGGAGATGATTTGGTTCACGATTATTTGAAAGCTGTATCATTTAACAATAGAATTGGTGTTTTGTACAGCAATAAAGATTACGGATGTGAATGGGACTACGATTTCAGAAATAAGCGTTTTCTTGCAGAAGATAATACTAAGTTTGCTGTAAATATTATTTTATATGCCATGGGCGTAAATAGTTAAATCTTAAAAAAGTCGAAATTTTGAAATATATATCAATTAAACTACTGCTTGTTTTTGCAATTTTAGCCATTGCATCAGGAAATGTTTTTGCAGTTAAAACATCCTATTATTATCAATTAAAAGTTTACCATTTAAAAACTAAATTGCAGGAAACCAAAGTTGATAACTATTTAAAAGATGCATATCTACCCGCATTGCATAGGGCAGGAATTAAAAGCATTGGCGTTTTCAAGCCTATTGTAGCAGATACTTTAGAACAGTTGATTTATGTATTCATTCCTTTTAAAAAATTTGATGATATTATTAGGGTAAATGAAGCTTTAGCAACAGATAAACAATACCTGAAATCGGGAGCAGACTATCTAAATGCCGAATATAATTCTGCACCCTACACAAGAATAGAGTCAACTTTGCTCAAAGCCTTTGCGGCAATGCCAGAATTTGCCGTTCCGAATTTAAACTCGCCGAAAAGCGAAAGAGTTTACGAATTAAGAAGCTATGAATCGGCTACTGAAAAACTTGCAACAAATAAAATTGAAATGTTTAACGATTATGAAGTTGATATTTTTTCAAAACTGAATTTTAATGCAGTTTTCTATGGTCAAGTAATTTCGGGAAGTAAAATGCCTAATTTGATGTATTTAACTACATTTAATAACAAAGCTGATAGAGATAAACATTGGGCAGCATTTGGCGACGATTACAAAAAGATAAGTGGCTTACCACAGTATCAGCACAATGTTTCGAAAAATGTAACCTTGTTTCTTTACCCAACAAATTATTCGGACTTGTAATTTACGCTAACCCAAATAATTCATATCCTCCTTAGAAATAGAAATTTCTGCTGCTGCTATATTTTCTTTAAGATGATTAATTGAGGTTGTGCCTGGGATTGGTAAAATTAATGGTGATTTATGTAGTAACCAAGCAATATTCATTTGGGCTGTACTTACATTATATTTTTTTGCAATTTCTTCTATTTTTTCCTGTTTTCCGCGGTTAGGTGTCCCAAGTAAATTTGAGCCCCTGAGAATTTGCTAAACGCCTTTTTTAATAAATTTGTTTTCAAATATTCAATTCTAAGACTTATGTTTTAATCTTGGGTGTCCCAGTGCGGAAAACAGGATTAATGGTGATTTATGTAGTAACCAAGCAATATTCATTTGGGCTGTACTTACATTATATTTTTTTGCAATTTCTTCTATTTTTTCCTGGCCTTTTCCTAATGATGTTTCTAAAGAGAAATATGGAATTAGTGGTATTTGATTTGCCTCAAGTAAATCGAAAATTTCTTCCGCTCCAGCACCACCCATTGGGCCTACTAGAGTTGTACGCTGTGTGTAGCCGTATAAATTTTGTATTGTACTTATTCTACCCATTTTTATACCAGTTTCTAATTGTTCCCTAGAAACATTGCTTAAACCAACATGAGCTATTTTTCCTTCCTCTTGCATTTCAAAAACGGCACTTAACGACTCCTCAAAAGATGTTTGGCTGCCAGGCATATACCTAAAATGAACTACGGCGAGTTGTTCTAATTTAAGTACTTTAAGGTTGTTTTCTACGCTTTGCCTTAATTGTTCTGGCGTACTAAAAGTATTCCAGCTGGCATTTTCTTTACGCATTGCGCCAATCTTGGTTCCAATTATTAAATTATCAT
Source organism: Pedobacter jamesrossensis (assembly GCF_042650905.1). Classification (NCBI taxonomy): domain Bacteria; kingdom Pseudomonadati; phylum Bacteroidota; class Sphingobacteriia; order Sphingobacteriales; family Sphingobacteriaceae; genus Pedobacter; species Pedobacter jamesrossensis. Next base: position 42,272 of record NZ_JBHSBY010000038.1, read on the forward strand.
TATATGGATAAAGGGCTTCAGCAATCAATCGGTTGGTTACATCCAAACCGTAATAATCTGCGGTATCAAGGTAATTTACGCCCAATTCTATTGCTGTTTTTAAAATTTGCAAAGCTTTGGGTCTGTTTTCGGGTTCTCCGAAAAAATGTTTACCAGTAAGGCGCATAGTGCCATAACCAATACGATTAGCGTCAAAAGGCTTACTAGAGTTTTTGCCTATCTTAAGTATATTATCCATTTTTATGTTTAAGAAATTATCGAGTGCAAAAAAAATAAACAGACTGACGCCCTTATTGTTTTAAATCTTCGATAAACATTAAACCTTATCGGAGTGCTTTTAACTTTCTAAAAATCAAAACATTACAGCTTGATTTTGGTTGCTATTGAAAGAACTAAAATTTACAGATTATGACTAAGCGAATATGTGTACTCGAAGATAATGACGATATCATAGAAATCATAGGCTTCATTTTAGAGGAAGAGCACTACGAAGTAAAATACTTTAAAAATATACAGGATTTTAAAAAAGGTGCAAATGCATTTCGGGCAAATTTATTCTTGCTTGATGTAATGTTGCCTGATGGAAATGGATTAGATTTATGTTGCGAATTAAAGGCAAATAAGGAAACTTCGAACATGCCAATTGTAATGATGTCGGCTAATTTTTCTGACGCAGAAATGAGAAGCAGATGTAATGCAGAAGATTATATTAATAAACCTTTTGATATAGATGATTTTGTGAGCAGAGTAGATGCTCAAATTCATTAAAGCTCAAAAGTCTTTAAAATTTAATTATTCAATATTTCCTAATGGGATATTTTATGTACATTTGTTGTCTTGTTTCTCAATTGAAATTGAAAACTCGAAACTGGGGCCGTTCTTGGATTTGACAGGGTGGCGAAGGTTATGTTAGCATGCAGTGCGTTGTACGGAGAGCACTTAAAGTGAACGTTCACATTTTAGTTGGCGAAAATACTTACGCCTTAGCTGCTTAGTTTAGAACTAAATAGCTTTTGTCCCTCTAATTGCTGCATTGTTAGGTTAGAATCTGGGGCATCGAAATAACAAAGCTGGCTTTAAGGAGATACGACTTAAAGTGAGATAAAGTATCTAAGGATTTAAATAAGGTCGGTTTTCAGCCCGTTTATTTCCCGAAAATTAATTGAAAAATAAGCATGTAGAAGGTATAAGTTATCTCACAACTGGACAAGGGTTCGACTCCCTTCGGCTCCACTGGAATCAGTACTCAAATTTATCAAAAAACACTAAAAGCCTGCAAATCAACGATTTGCAGGCTTTTGTTTTTAGGGATTTAGTGGCATTTTGGCCTAAATATCGCATATGCGAGGTGCGTAAAGAGGTGCGTCAGGCACGTTAAAAAAAAGACGCACCTCTTTTGTTGGTAAGTAATTGATTTACAAGATGTTTAATGCTTGAACATCTTGATTTTTTTTGATTGCAATCTTAACTTTATTCACCTTTTAAGAGCAATTTTATGAAAAGAAATTTTAGTTTAATCTTCTTCCTTAAACAAGGAAAAAACAACAATGTTGAAGAGCAATCAATTTATTTAAGAATAACGATGTCAAAACAGCGTGTGGAGACGGCGACAGGTAAAAAGTGTTTGGAAAAGGAATGGAACAATGGGAGGCTAAAAGGGAATTCAACACGAGCCAAGATATTAAATGCATACCTTAATCAACTTGAATTACAGGTACAGGATGCACAAAGAAGGCTTTTGATGTTGGGTCAAGAAATTAATGCAGAGAGCTTAATGGATGAGTTTTTAGGTAAATCAGATAAGTCAAGGAAGCTTACTGAGGTATTTGAAGACCATAATAAAGAAATGAAAGAATTGGTTGGCCGCGATTTTTCCAGAATGACACTTTTGAGATATCAGACCGCATTACGTCATGTCTGCCAATTTTTAAGAGAAAAATACAAGGTTTCGGATATTGATATCAAGCAAATCGATCATAAATTCTTAACCGATTACGATTTCTTCCTTCGATCGGTGCGAAAATGTTCAAACAACTCGGCTGTAAAGTATATTAAAAACTTAAAGAAGGTCATTAAAATCTGTTTGGCAAATGGATGGATTATCAAGGATCCATTCTCCAATTTCAAGGCAACGGTTAAGGAAATCGACAGGGTTTGCCTTACTGAACACGAGGTAAGCAAACTCGAGCAAACAGATTTTCCTAATGAACGCCTCCAGCGCGTTAAAGATATATTTTTGTTTAGCTGCTATACCGGACTTGCTTATATTGATATTTACCAGTTAAAAAAAACCGAGGTTATCATTGGAAAAGAAGATGAACGTTGGATTATATCCAATAGACAGAAAACGGGAACACCAACCAGAATTCCTTTGCTGCCTAAAGCAAAAGAGCTGTCAGATAAATACGAAGATCATCCACTTTGCAAAAATTCAGAAAAACTTTTTCCGGTCAGCTCAAATCAAAAAACTAACGCTTATCTGAAAGAAATCGCAGATGTCTGTGATATCAAAACAATTCTCACATTTCATCTGGCACGACACACTTTTGCCACCACTATAACTTTGATGAATGATGTACCGATTGAGACGGTAAGCAAGATGCTCGGCCATAAAAATATCAAGACGACACAGCATTATGCGAAAATTATGGATAAAAAGGTTGATAACGACATGGCTAAACTCACCTTAAAGCTTGGAGGAGAGAAACCCAAGAAAACAACAATAAAAACATATAATTATACAATTACGAAATGATGGAAATCGCCTGATTAAAGATAGAGATGAAAACATCTCATAAACTGGGAGAGGCAAGATTCAAACGCGTGTAATCGGTGAAGATTGCCAAAACTTGGTTGCGGCCCAATTGCTTATTGGCAGCTACAGAGGCCTTAGAACTAACACCTTAGCGCTACCGGTATTTGGCAGTGAAAATGGGAGGGTGTTGATTATCTTTATAAATGGAAAGTTGGAAAGCAAATTCATAAACTTTTCTGCATTTATTCTTGGGAAAACCCTAAAATCGCTACTGCCTTGACTTAATATAAATATTTTGTTTCATGTCAACATGTTGAAAGCAGGATTGTAGGATTTCGGGATCTGCTGATTGGGAAGAAACTGCCAACTTCAATTATACCGAATGGCAAACATTTTATGGTACTCATATATGATGAGCAAAGTCATTGTGTAATACGAGTTATAAAGGGGGGATGTTATCATCTCTAGAAAAACCTAATTGAAAAACTTTGCTTGTCATGACGAGGATGTGAAATCATTTTTAAACACTTGCAAGTGGGAGCCCTTATTGGACAAATTTCGAACTTCTTCCTATCTGATTTGCAGGAATTAGCGAAAGTTGCTAATTATCATAAACCTTAAAATAGGGTTTGTTTATTGAGACAAATAGTTAAATAAATGTACTCTATATTGGCTGAAAATAGGGAAGCTTACATTTGGATCACGTGTCTAAACAATTCGATAAAATTTTTCGCTAGTATAGTTGAAAGCCAAGAAGGAATCTGGCCTGTATGTTTTGATAGGGGTCGCCGTGAAAATAATGGAGCTATTATTTTAAAAGATTTTCCAGAAAAGGGTTTACTTTCAAACCAGTCTATGCCGAAACCCTAAATCATTTGTCTATCTCTTATTTTTTAATGTCTGATAGTAATAGCTGAAGGGACTGCCCAAGTATATCTGCTCAATTGATATGGCATTTTCTTCTTCTTCAGTCTCCTCGGTCTTTTCACTGGACTTCATTTTTGCAATCTTGTTGCGAAGTTTCAACAATAATCTATTCCTACTAGAATCAAGTCGTTTGAGCTGAATGCGTGTATATTTATTGTCGGTCAATAGCCTGTAACCGCTTGTCCAGCACATCTCATTTTTCATATCCCTGTAGTTCCAAAGATTCACCCGGCCAACCGACATACCGATCAACCTATTGGCGACCGATTCATATATCGTGTTCTCGCTGCTCCTGCAATGTGGATCCTTTAGGATTAGCTTAAGGTCACCAACAACCTTGAACTGTTTTTTCATCTCTTTCATCAAAGAACTCTTCCTCACTCTCAAATAGCCCTGATGGTGTATTTCATAGCCGACAAAGCCAATCCAGGGCGATCCTATTCCACGTTCACTTCCCCATACGTAACAGCTCTTTGATTTTTCAGCCCAAAAGTCACGCGGATTCAAATAAGGCGTGTTCACCGGCTGGTGAACCACTAGCTTTTTCGATCGAATTCCTGAAAGATATCTGTTAAAGGCAGATGCGCATTCTTTTTCATCAGGATGAATAATAAGCATATCATCGCAAAACCTGACATACAATAGCTCTGCATCAGTTTTACGGATCACTTGTTTGTCTACCCCATGTAAAACAACATTCGCAATTAGCCCGGATAAAGCACCTCCTTGGGGAATTCCTATTTTGGCACTAGCGACGCGCTTATAATATCCATTTGAAATCAGTTCTTCCTTAACCCACTCATATTTTCCAGGAATGTTAAATTTCTTAAAGTTTTTCTGGTCGTCATTCAAAGGCAGAACACTGTGGTTAAAAGTATATACATCAAGATAATCATACAAAATACGTTTTGCATTGTCGATGTCCTCTACTGGATATGCCAAAATTAATTTGCGGTCAAAAAACTGTCTGAAAATTCCCTTGATAACACTATGGTTCACTGTGTCAAAGAATTTTTTCATATCGCATTCTGCAACAAATAGGCTCACCCCATCGTGCTCTTTCCTATAGGTCAGTATTTCTTCCACAGGCTCATGGTGTGTCGGGCACATCTCCTTGCCGTTGATCATCCGTTTGTACCTGAAAGCATATGAACGATCAATAAAAAATGGATCAAATATGGCAGTCAGGTATCTGTTGGTAATACTAAGAATGATCTTGTCCTTTAATCCGAAAGAAGCAATTGGCCTGCAAATATTTTTTTTCGTTAAACTTGGCTTGTCTTCCTTGAGCTTGGGAATGATCTTCGGGGAAGCAATTTTATAACCTCCCTCGTGCAACGCACTCTGTATTTCCTTAATAAAATCGTTCATTTGGACCAGGAAATCGGCAGTTGGCTCTGTTCTTTCAAAATACTTGATCGTTGCATACAGGGAAATCAAGGTTTTTTCGCTCGTGCTCCTTGCTGCTCCGTCCTTAAATCGTTTGTGCTGTAAAACGGTCTTCCACTTTTTTCTTGGAGGAAAAAGACTACAGAGTAGTTCTTCGCTTTTAGTCGGTCCACTTCTGTGGTAGTTTTTTTGCGGATTTGACGTGTGCAGATGTATCAGGTGATCTTTATTTCTTCGATGCGCCAGCTTAACCCTCATTTTGCAAAGGATTTCCAAAATTGCCCTGTCAGAGGAAAAATCCTTAAAAACCAGCATAAAGAAAAAGATCGAGGTTCCTGATATAAGAATACTGAACTATTAGAGCGCCTCCCAACTTTGTCGTGCACAGAATGGCTGTTAATACTTGCGACTGATATCCCATTTTCATAGGATCACTTCCACCTTAGGTACCTCTCTCTTTTCCCTGTAACCCACCTGTTTTGCAAAATAGACTACGGTGGCAAAGCTAAACTTTCCCATCGAGTTCGCAAAGCAATAGTTGATCATATCCCTGCAACCCTGTTCATTGAACTTCTTCCCATCCATTTTAGAGAGGGCAAAGAAATACTTTACGCCCAGTTCATGGGTAAAGGTATTTGCTATCGCATAGCCAATCTGGTACCAGTTGTTAAAACTGTCGGTGATTGAAAGCCCCCTTTTGTTAAGATGTCGAATGATGGCCTGGACAGCAGTTCGATCTAACTGTTTGTTTTTTCCAGCTGGATTGAATTTCTGGTTCTGGGTTGGCTCCGCGGCATAGATATAGTGTGCCGAGCGAACGGCCTCCCTGATCACAATTGCCTCACTCTCGTTATAGGTTACTGGGAATGATTCAAATTCCGTCTTGACCTTCAGCAATGGATCATAAGAGAAAAAGCATAACCTGGTTACATCGCTTCCGCTAGTATCAATCTCGATCCCGTATTTTCCAAGCAAGTAGGCATAGGCTTTTCTAAACCCATAGGAATGTCTAAAATTTACATCCTCTGCTGGAAAATCATTCCCGAAATCAAAATGAATAAGTCCCTTTATCCCAGCTTTTGAAGGAGACTCCCAAAATGCAAATATATAGGGGTCATTTAAAAAATTCGCCTTTAGGGAGACCATCTGCTCCTCCTTCAGTTTGTCAATATCCAGCACCAGTAGCTGGTTGTATTGAGAAATAGAAGACCTGTTCCGCTTTTGATTAAAGTTTGCAGAGAAGGTTACCGCAGGAAGTCTTCTCTTTTCCTGATCATAGGTATCCCTATCGCCCTTATCCAAATATCCACGGAGCCTGTTGACCAGTGTTGCGTATGCCCCGCTTCTGATCATCTCAAGGCTCTGTCCAACCTGTACCTGATCAGAAATACCGCTCCAGGAATTTGCCTGAAAGGATATGGGTAAAGAAAGCGCGTTTTCTGAAGTCATATCTGGTGATTATTTCATCAATTATACAAAAAATAGATCCTTTTACCTATATCGTGTTTAGATCTTTCATTCCTTCCAGCATGGCCTGCCATCTTGCAGTTTCCCTTTTGGAAAGGATGGCAATTATACGCTGCTCCAATTCGGGCGAGCCTTCCAGCATGACCTTCATTTTTTTGCCGATCAGCCTAGAACAGACAAGCTGGATATAATCGACATCTTTGGTATCGTATAATTCCAATAACTCATAATGAACCATATAGATGTCATCATCATAAAGTTCAAAATAGCTTTGGATGATATGCTCGATATCTGTAATGTCCTTTGTTCTCTGGGGCCTGTCGTTGTTTGCCAGAAGCTTCAGCAATACGATTCCCTCCATTGTACACACCTTGATGAGCTGCCCATTTCCGAAATCAAAATCCTTGACAAATGGATATACCTCTGTAAAACCAGGCATATTCAGGACAAAAGTAGGGGCTGTCAGCCTTACATTTCTGTTGGGTTGCTCAATTTCGCCAAACGGTAGCAGATCAACTTCGATGCTGTTTTTGTACATGAGTTTGATTGCCTCGGTTTTGTGTGCCTCAAACAGTCCCGTTTCAACCAGCGCCGCCTTGACCTGATTATACTGTCCTTCATCACTGATCGTTACGGCCAGATCGACATCCTTTGTGCCACGAGTGGCCATCAGCTGTTCATTTGCCGAAAGATGTATGTCCCGTGCTACTGCTCCAACTAGATAGAAATCGATATTGAACGCTGAAAACACCACTTGTAAATCGATAAGCATTTCAGCCACGGCAGGTGCAAGAATTGGGTTATTTGACATATTTCTCTTTTATGCGCATCGCGGTTTCCCGGTTCCTGCTGTCAAAACTGCTGATCAGTTCAGCATAGGCGAGTAACGGGGGCACCGTATCTCCATCTGTTGAAAACACTTCCTCATTCCAAAAAGGCCTGAGCAACTCTACCTCACCATTCTGATCGGGTACGATCTTTAGTTTTTTCATCAGCTCGAAACGATCCCCATCTGAATAAATTGTATAAATCTGCGGAGATAAGTATTTAGTAAGAATAGCACCAGCAGTTTCTGCTCCCCAATATATGCCCATGTCGGCCGCAACTTGGCGATGCCAATTCGTTCTATCTTCTTTATTGTTGAAGCGAAATTTTCCTACCAGTTGCTTTGGCCTAAGTATTGCCCGGTACATGTCCGCCCATTTTTCGATCAGCATCATTCGGTTTTCCAACAATAGTACTTCCTGCTTTTGTCTGGTTCCCAAGATCACATAGCCCTCTCTTTTCAATTCGTTTATGAAACTTCCTATATTCCCCAAGGCAACCCCTGCAGTATAAGCGATGTTACGGTATGAAGAATTTAACAATTCCTTATCCATAAGAACTGCAAAGATGAACTTCATCCCTGAAGGCGCCCAAAGTTTTGTCTCTTCCGCCATCTTTAACGGAGCAGTTTTTTGGTCATTTACATAAACATATATTCCACGTGTTTCTATATAACAATTTCCAGAACCTTCTATATAGCTTATCCCATGCGACTTTAGTTCGTCCTTCATTGGAGCAGGAATGTATCTTGAAACCATGAGAAGTTTGCCATCAGTTGATCTTTGCTTACTGAGAATGCTGGAAAGAGCCGCAGTCCTGATCTCACTTTTAACATCTACCTCCAATATATAGTTCTGCTGACCTCTTGATATTTCAAGTACGGCATCAAATGAAGCTTTTTTCCCTTCTGATATTCGTAAAATTCTCGCTTCGATACCCGTAATTTCGGTAAACCTTGTTAAGACTGGAAGCAGGATCTGTTCTTCTTTCATGTTCACATTTTATCATCGTTCACGTAACATGAACAATCAAATATAATGAACATTTATGATAATTCAATAATAAGCACTAAAATTGTTCATTACTACTAATTGTTCATGTATCATGAACGTAAGCAATTTATGAACGGAAATCGTGCTTCACATCGAATCAGAAGTAATGTTTGTCATATTCTCCCATTGAATGCACTCAACCTTTTCGCCAGTAGCTTCAATGCATAAAAGTACCGCTTCCAGATCATCTCCCCATTTGCTGCTAATATGCTGAATAGAATTTATTGGTTTAAATCTCTTGCTATTGTTTCAAAACCATTTCTGACCAAATCCCTAAAAGAACGGATTGGCAATGCAGCCTTATTTTTAGCCAAATAAACGACGGGTATCACATTTGAACTCAGCACAAAGGAAACAATTCTATAATCATCGGACTTATCCACATATTTAACCAGCTGATCTTGGTGCGTACTTAGCCACTTATGACGTTTGGAATGTTTAAGGATATGGCCACCTTCTCCATTCTGTCCGATGTAACTGTCCAGCTCGGTCTTCATTTCATGAACAACCCTTGCTGATGCGGTATTTTTACATTCGATTGAGTAAATAATTTTATTTACATCATCGATCGCCATGATATCCACATCGCCATAATTAATATCAGCAACGAGGTGCCCATTTTCAGTTATGGTAACTTCATGATCGATCAAACGCAAATTGGTATTTTCTTTAAGCCATTTGAATACCTCATTTCTATATTTTTTACCACTATGTTTGACAAAAATACTGATCACCTTGCTTTCAATTTGCCCTTCTTTGGCAACCTTGATCTTTCCCGAAGAAATCAGGGCTGTCAACTGCATATAAGATCTCAGAACATGCCTAAAGCCCCAATGATAGGTAGGTTGGTCGTCACCTGGGTAGGTTATCCTTATGACGGGCCTTCTGACAAAACTTAATGCCCGGTTGTACCTCCATGGCAATATATCCTTTGCGATAAAACCATCTGGAGCCTTTTTTATAGACTTCCTTTTATCCAGAATAAAAAGATTGATAGCAATTTTTAGCTCTTGCTCATCAACAGGCTTGCGGAAAAGCTTTGGAACTTCTGCAAAGAAATCACTTTCTTTCATTGACATAAATGATGATCCATTTTGCATACCAAGCATCTGTAAGCTGCCAAAGAGCGCAGTAATGGTTGTAAAGCTAACTCCCCACTCAGATTTAAAGGCAGCATCAGTAACTTCATTATTGACAAACACATCCCCTTCATCAAATTTGTCCTCCTGTTTGTCAGGATGGATCGCATAATGCACTTCAGTTTCGGCTCGTGAATTGTTAAACGGTTTCAGCACGAGCTCATAGAAATTATCCAAAACACCAATTCTTCCAGATGGAAGTAATCCCACCTTTGGATCGTTGCCCAAAAGCTCAATGGAATCCGCCAGATTCGCCCAAAAAATCGCTTCGTTCATCAATGCAATGATCTCGTCGATTTGGTCAAGGTTAACAGGCTCTGAACCAAATGTAGGGCTAGCAGCCACGAACTCAATGATCCCCCTTACGGCCAGTGAAGTGGGAACTATTTTTCCATCTTTCTTCTTAACATCTTTTACTTCTGCCTCAAAGTTGCTGTAGCACGCAATTTTTGATGGAAGCAGCAAGCTGTTATACTCGGATTGAAAGATCAGGGATTCATTCAGCCTCACCAGATATTCCAATAATTTATCTGCCCTAAAGACAGAAAGCTTCTCTTCCACCTTCACCAGGAGCGTTCCCACTATTGTCATGCAGAGTTTATTTTTTTCCTTCGTATCTTCAATCATCTCCGGTATTGGTTTGGCTGGGTTTAACATCGAAATTAAATGATCTGCGATCAATTCCTTTTCGGTATCCATCAAGTACCTTACAGGTACAAGATCTCTATTGTCAAGCAATGGATTACTAGAGCTATCCGAAAACAGTATCATTTTTGCATTTGATGGACTTAACGTTTCATCGATAACCTGATCGATGAAAGCGTTTGTCATCTGTTCCTTGCCAGATTTTCTAAGCAGGACATTGAATCCGGTCAAGATCACCTTCATGATGAGTTTTTCTGCCAAGTTATCCTCTGCTGAAAAAAGACCGACCAAGGAAAATGGAATCAATATGGTAATTACATTCTGCTCAACTGTCAATTCAATCTCTCCGGTAAAAGGTTCAGCATTCGCATAGATTACGGAATCTCTTACCAATAACATTTCCTGTTCGAACTCCAGACAAATCTCCACCGGCGCAGACCGTAAACTATTCAGGTGATCAGATATGGAAGTTGAAAGCCGGAACATCCAAAATGACACTGCCTCTGTATATATAGTAATTGTTTTATACTCATCAGCATTCTTCGCCTGGCTGCTAAGAATCCAGAGGGGGAATTTATATGCTTCGATCAAAATATTATTATGCTTTGATCTGGTGACCTATGCTGCCGCTCTGTTCCCGCCTGATCGATGTTGCCCGGGGAATAGCTGGATTCGGGGCACTGTGGTATATCGCCAGCCGGGTCTGGCGTCAGATTGCAGCCGCCGAGCCCATTGACTTTTACCCCTTGCTTCGCCCATTTGCCTTAGGCCTTTGCATCATGATGTTTCCCGCAGTGCTGGCCGTCATGAATGGGGTGCTAAAGCCCACGGTGTCCGCAACTGGCGCTATGGTGACCGGTAGCAACCTCGCCATTGAAAGGTTGCTGAAAATCAAGGAGGCCGCTATCAAAAAATCCAAAAATTGGCAGATGTATGTTGGGGAGAGCGGGCAGGGGGATAGCGATAAATGGTATAAGTACACCCATCCCAAGGATCCGGGCCGTGAGGATGAAACCTTCCTTGATGGACTAGGCAACAGTATGCAATTCTGGATGGAAAAACAAAGTTATAACCTTCGCAATTCCATTAAGTCCTGGTTAAAAGAAGTGCTGGAAGTGCTTTATGCAGCAGCTTCGCTTTGCATCAATACCATACGAACTTTTTTTCTCATCGTTCTGGCCATTCTTGGTCCACTCGTATTTGGTTTTGCGGTTTTCGACGGCTTCCAGCAAACGCTAACGGTTTGGCTCGCCAGATATGTGAACATATTTCTCTGGCTACCCATCGCCAATATTTTCGGGAGCATTCTGGGCAAAATTCAGGAGAATATGATAAAAGTGGATCTCGCGCAAATTGAGGCGCAGGGCGATACTTTTTTCTCCTCCACTGATACCGCTTATCTCGTCTTTCTCATCATTGGGATCGTGGGTTATTTCTCGGTTCCAAATGTTGCCAACTACATCGTTCATGCAGGTGGCGGAAATGCGATACTAACCAAGGTGAACTCGATGGTAATTGCTGCACCAAGATCGGGCGCTAGCGCTGCCATGGGTGCGGGTGGAATGGTGGCCGATGCGCTAGGGGATGGTGCCCGGATGCAGTCGCAGGGTTATGCCAGTGCTGCTCAAGGTGATTATTTCCCAGATCAGAACAGCCATCAAAAGGACAAGATATCCGGTAAAACCACTTAAAATTCCAACACTATGTTTACACAATTCAAGAACATCGATACCGCCTTTAGCCACATCAAGCGTTTCAGTATATTTCTCATCATTGCCTGTGCGCTGATTTCCGGGTTTGCGATTTACAAAGGTTTTGAAATGGCTTCAAAGGCAAATGGTACCGTTTACATACTGGCCAATGGGAAAGTGCTGGAGGCAGTATCGGCAGAGCGAAAGGATAATATTGCGGTAGAGATCCGCGATCACATCAAGATGTTCCACCATTACTTTTTTACCCTTGACCCGGATGAAAAGGTGATTCAGGCTAATATCTCTTCCGCTTTAAACCTGGCTGATGAGAGCGCCAAGAAGGCCTATGATAACCTGAAAGAGAAAGGCTATTTCAATAATTTGATTTCCGCCAATATCTCGCAGGAAATTACGGTGGATAGCACACAGCTAGACCTCAACCAATATCCATACTCTTTTCGATGTTATGCGACCCAGAAACTGATCCGGGCAACTTCAACGGTAACCAGGAAGCTCATCACTACAGGAACTTTGAGAAACGTGTCCCGGTCGGATAATAACCCGCATGGCTTTCTCATTCAGCGCTGGGAAACACTGGACAACTACGACGAGCCGTTAAAAAATTGAGCCATGGGGAAAATAAAAAATAGAAAACTGCCACTACCAAACGCATTGGTTGAGCTCAAAGGACAGCTTCTAAAAATGCAGTCAAGAATCTCGGCATGGCTGAACTGGCATTGCCGGAACCTTTCTGCAAAAGCGCTATTGGCCATGCTTATTGCATTTTGCACGATTTGTAGTGCCTACCTGCTCTGGCTGATTCTGGGCAGAAATTAATTTAGGATTAATAAAAAAAACACAAAGATGAAAAATCAAAGAACAATTGACAAGAGGAAAATCCTGCTAGTCATTCCCTTACTAATCTTGCCTTTCCTGGCGCTCGCTTTTTACGCCATGGGTGGTGGTCAGGGGAATAGTCTTGGACCCAAAAAGCAAAGGGGTCTCAATGCGACACTGCCAGATGCCAGCTTTAAAAAAGAGAAACCGACTGATAAGATGGAAATCTATGAGCAGGGAGGGCGGGATTCTGTCAAAGCAGAAAGCAATGGGCTTGATCAGATTGCTAATCGCCTTGGCTTTAGGAGGCCCAGTCAGGCTGATCCCACGCGGGAGATTGATGCCAAGCTTGCACAATTAAACAACCAGATCAATCAACCTGCTGAGCCAGTGGTGAAAAAATCAGTTGATAGAACCATAACGGTGCCCGGTATGAGTTCGGATGTCGACAGGCTGGAAAAACTCATGTCCTCTATGAATGGGAGTAGTGGTGAAGACCAGGAAATGAAGCAGCTTAGTGGGATGCTGGAAAAGGTGCTGGATATACAGCATCCGCAAAGGGTTCGTGATGCTTACATCAAAGAAGTAAATGCGGCACCTAATGAACTTTTTGCGGCCATTCCAGCTCAGGTTGCAGAAAAACAAACGCTTATTCAAGGGGCGGTGTTGAAGCTTATCTTACAGGATACACTTCTCATTAACGGTTTTGTATTGCCCAAGGGGCATTTTATTTATGGTCTCTGTAACCTGACAAATCAACGGCTAATGGTCGATGTCAAGACCATCAGGATGGAAAACAATATCATTCCAGTGGATCTGTCATTGTATGGACTTGACGGCATTCGAGGTATAGAGGCGCCCGATGCGGTCGTCAGTAGTGCCATTTCCGGTGGGGCGGATGATGCGGTCAGAAGTCTGCAGTTGCTAACCATGGATCAGTCAACTGGTGTGCAGATGGCAGGAGCGGGGATTGATGCAGCAAAAGGGTTGTTTTCAAAAAAAGTAAGGCGGGTGAAAATGAAGGTCAAGGCAGGCTTTCCTGTACTGCTTCGCAATAACCAGATCCGAAAATAGTGAACTCTTAATTGTGTACAGCAGAAAGATCTGCTGCCCCTTCACTCTTAAAGAATCCAAAATTTAATTAAGGCGCAAATGCGCAATTCTATAACCATAAAACACAATAGTATGAATTTGAACAATCTGGAAAATCTCAAATCTGAAATGCAAAATCTTGGCTTCAAAAAGGAGCTGGTAGAAAAAATGGAGCAGAATATGAAGGCCAACGTGCCCGAGTTTACCTTAAAGGATCAGGTCGCTGGCCATAAGGGACAAGTCGATATGAATCTGTACTTTAAACAATCCGGCCAGTCGGAAAATTATTATTTAAATAAGTACGATGTTTCCCTCAATGAAGGTAAACCCCTTGAGCCTGGCCAACAGTATCTGGTCATCTCACCGAGCGAAACACCTGGAAAAAACAATGTCTGGAAAAGGGAAAACGTAGCCGAGGCAATCGAGGTATTTAAAAAGCATACCGGAAATGCAGAGCTCGCCGTTGGTAAAGATGCTGCCCATAAAACCAAACTGGCGACAATGGAAGAAGGCAAAATCAATTATGTCGACAAGGACTTCGGTCGCACTTTCCGAAACCCTCCTTTACCGCAGACGATTTGGGTGGAGAGGGGGAAAGGTTTTACCGCTTCGCAGTCGATTAACTTGATTGAAGGACGTGCGGTCTATAGAGAGGATATGCTCACCCAGGGTGGTTTGCCGTATAAGGCTTGGATGAAGCTGGATCTGGATGGTCCGAGAGATAGGCACATGAATTTCAACATGAACCAGTATCATGATCCATCATACGGTTTTAACCTGAAAGAGGTGCTCGATAAGTTCAATATCAAGGAATTGGAAACCCCAAAGGAAAGGGAGAAACTGGAAGCTCAATTAAAAAACGGTGACCGGCCAACCATCACTGTGGAAAAGAATGGAGAACAGGTCAAACTTCACGTAGAGGCCGTGCCGCGTTATTCTCAGCTCAATATGTTTGCCGCGAATGGCAGGCCTGAGAAACGTGAGCAATTCCTCAAAGAGGCTAGCCAGAATAAGGTTATTTCCAAAGCAAACAGCAAAGAAAAAGGTCACTCTGCCAGTCAGGGTATGGGTATTTAATTCCCTTTTGTTAATTTCGCGGCTCGTTTTTTGTAAAACGAATCATTCAATTGTTAAACCAGGTGGCCGGATTTCCGGCTATCTATAAAACCCAATTATGGAAAAGTTTGAAAAAGTTAAAGAAGTGATCTCAGCTATCGAGGCTGATGCAACAAAATTTTATGAAAACGGAAATGCTGCCGCTGGTACCCGTCTACGTAAGGCAATGCAGGATTTGAAGGTTTTGGCTCAGGAAATCAGAGCTGAAGTAACTGAAAAGAAAAACAGCGATAAATAAATAAAAAAGACTGTTTTGGGATATTTTAAATCTCCTGGCAATTTTTTGCCAGGAGATTTTTTGACGTTTCATTTTAGTTTTTCACCAAAATTCTTTCATTAATGATTTTGTGTGTTAACTGCCGCTATCCCTCGCTTTCTCCACTACATCTTGTATATTTTGTGGAAGATTTGAGAGTAAATTATAGCCTGTTGCGCTTTCAATATCGCGAACAGAAACGATATAGTCTTTCCAACTTGCACTCGTGCTGTTTATGTTCGGTGTATTGATTGCAATCACTCTGGTCGAAGCGCTCACTCTGTTCAGATCATTATCTCCGGTTTTCAGTAATACGGCTATTTTCCATACGTTTGCCGGAACCGTCACTTTTCCGCTGTTTATGGTATTGGCAACAGAGGCACTTGCCGAACCGATACCGCCTGTACCGTAATTGCCCATGATCACATAGACCTCATAGCCGTTTAATGCCGGGGCGCGGAGATAGCTTTCAAAAAATTCCCATTGTTTTCTGGTTGTTGTTGGGTGCCTGTGGGATCATATGGTCATTAAGAAGGTAGCCGAGTTCGCCGTACTTGAGCTTGTCCGGTCTCCGCTAGGGCAGTGTACCTGGTACCAATTTGCGGGTAGGCCGGTAAATGAAGCGAGATCATCTTTTCTGCTTGCTGTTCCGTTAAAGTTATCTGGGTCTAGATGCCAGCTTACCCAGTTGGGTATCCCGCGGCTCATGCTGTAGCTTTCTGCATAATATTTTTGATCTATCAGATAGTTTTCTGCTGAGACAATTGATGTTGATGCAGATGAGGGGTTACCAAACAATAAATTCGAATTGTCGCCTCCCGATGGGGGTGCATCAACACCTGCTTCGGGGGTTCCTCTGCCCGGAGTTGGGGTAGTGGCATTTCCGTTATCTACAGGATCAGTATCTGGTGCACCTACGATAATACCCGGATCGCCAGTGCCTTTAAAAATAAGGTAGATACCTCGTTTCTCTTGATCTCCCAGCTGCATTCGCAAATTTTGGCAGCAGAGAAGGAATTATTTACTATATGCATACTTTAAACATAAGCGTTAAATTAAATACTAAATTATGTTAATGGTAACGTGAATGTAAAGGTAGAACCTTCACCCGACTTACTTTCAACAGAGATTTTTCCTTCATGGCGTTCGATGATTTCCGCACATAAGTATAGGCCTATTCCGAAACCGGCAATATTGTTGGTATGCTTGCTTTTTATTCGATAATATCGGTCAAAGAGTTTTTCAATATCATCTGGTTTTATGCCCATTCCATGATCTTTAACGCTAACTTGCACACTGTTCTGGTCTCTACCGAACACTACCTGGATAATTTTTCCTTTCGGTGAATATTTTACAGCATTAGTAAGCAGATTGGTTATAACAGATCCTATCTTATCCCGGTCGGCATAAATATCAAGCGGGTCAAAGGGCAAAAGATCGATAGAATGGCTGGTTACTGTAAGTTTAATCTCTTCAATAATTTCCTTGGTCAGCTGATTCAAAGCAAAATGTTCTTTCTCGATATGTATTTTCCCAGATTCCAAACGCGAAATGTCAAGAAACCCCTTAATCATATTTGCCATTTTTTTTACTTGGGTATTCGATTTTGAGATTGCCCCTACAACAAAAGGATCAGCACTATTTTTTAGCTTCGAATTTAACATTTGCAACAGCGCTGTAAGCGAGGTTAACGGGGTTTTCAGCTCATGGCTTACCATCCCGATAAAATCATTTTTTCTGATTTCATCCTGCTTTCGCTCCGTTATATCCATTACCGAGCCGATGAATCGAACAGGTTCGTCCTGTTCATCAAAATAAGCCTTGCCCATGGCTCTAACCCACCTTAGCTGATGATCTTCTACACCTATGGTGCGGTACTCCACATCGTAATGGCCGTTGCTAATCGATTTGACAAATACATTCTTGACTATTGTCTCGATCCTATCTCTATCAGCGGGATGAAGACCCGGCAGGAAATCTTTTTCATAGTCAACCGTATCGTTATGGCTGATGCCAAAAAGCGTACGGCAGCGCTTGTCCCAATCCATAGTCCCTTTTTTAATGTCAAGATCGAAAGTTCCCAATTGCGCAGCTGTTACGGCCATTGTTAAGGTATCCTGAGCTTTTATCAATTCTTGTTTGGATAATATTATATCTGTAACCTCTATAACAAATACAAGTATACCATCTGATTCATTTTGGGTATCAGTTCTAGCTTGATAAATAAAATTGAAATATCGGTCTTCAATTGGGCCGTTTTCATATTGGGCCAGGGGAATTAGCAATTCTTTCCCTTCATAAGTTTTCCCTGTTTGAAAAACCTCCTGTAAAATATCCCAAATTGGTTGTCCCTTGATTTCTGGTATGGCATCCAATAAAGCCTTGCCCATTAATTTCCGGCCCGGAAAAAGTTGTTGATAAAGTGGGTTGACCAGCTCAAAAACCAGATTGGCCCCATCAAGGATACAAATCCCGACAGGGGTTTCCATAAAGAAGCGGTTGAATCTATCACGCTGACCTTCCGCTTGTAACTGAGCAATACGCAACTTTTCGTTTGCCCCGGTAACTGTTTTTATGTTTTGGACTGTATTGGTTGTGTCATTACAGATAACGAGCACCCCCGCGGGATCGCCCATTTCATCTTCGACTCTGGTATAACTGAAAGTCCAATAAACATCTTCCAATTTATTATTGCGAAATATTGGGATGAGCTGATCTTCATGCCAGATCGAATCTCCTCCAGAAAGGACCTGGTCAATCATAGGCTTGATAACCGGCCATATTTCAGGCCAGCATTCTTCTCCCCGTTGACCCAGTGCTCTTGGGTGTTTTCCTTCGAATCCCAAACTTGGACGGTAAGCATCATTGTAAAATTGGATCAGTCCTGGTCCCCACCACAAAAACATAGGAAATTTAGAGTTAAGAACCACGTTCAAAAGAGTTAATAAACTTTGGGGCCATAAGTCAGCTGCTCCTAAGGGTGTTTTAGACCAATCGAAGGAACGGGTCAGTTCCCCCATCTCTCCACCAGCGCGTAATAATTTGGACTGAGCTTTCATAGAAACCAAATGTAAGAAAACGGGTTAATAAATAAATAATATTAGCTACGCAAGTTCGGTCCAAAAAGATCATCATGAACTTTTTTATCTTTTTATAAAAATAAGGTGCAGTTAAACTCTCTAACCGATCTACAATCTGATTTACAAGTTAGTTATTAATTACATCTTTAACTTGGTAACATTCGATAACATTTATGCATCAAAAGCCTTTATCTTAACGCGAACTGGTCATTATTGGATAAACCGGAGTAGATTAATCCCTTATAACGGGAAATTAATTTGTTATAAATTTTTGATTGTCTGCATATTAGTAAATTGGCGAGAAGGGGTCAAATGGATTGGTTTATCCACAAGGATCCCAAATTCTTCAAATTTGAAAACTTTGCATGCAGCTGAGTTTATGGATTATATTGCCTTGGGTCATCAATAGTAAACAGCCCTTCTATTGCATTTTTAATGTTCGATTTTAGCGAAATCGCGTGTTCCATATTTTGATTTATTCGCAGATATCAACATTTGTTTGGGTAAAGAAACAGATATGAGTCAATAGTTTTGATAAGAGCATAAAAGCTCATCAATCGGAAAGATCGCCGATAGATTCAATGAGTATTAGAAAGATATGATTACCATCACTTTTATCCTGGCGCCGTATCATTCTGAGAAATCAGGTTTTACGATATATTTGGCTACATCACTTAGGAAATCTTGATAAAATATAGAGTCTGTAAGAAGTTTTATTTGCATAGGATTATTCACCACATTAAAGCACCCAAAAATTAAATAAATAACTCTATAATCATTAAAACAAATAAAAAACTAAAATTGGATGTTCATCAAGCTATTATATTAAAGCCGTTATTGAATAATATGGAGATCGGGGTAATAGCGCAGGACAGTATTTCCACCTTCATGACCACTGTGGTACCTATTCCAAAGAGAGTGGCGCAGAAAATGCCATAAAAACGTTCCCGCAAATAAGCTTTATCGAAAATTTGAAGTCAAGTTTGCCAGACGCAGCCACCGCAAAATAAAGATATCGAAGTTGATATACTTACTGCGGTAAATAATATATAAACAAAAAAATTGAATCGTTATGAACAAGGAAGTCATATGACATTGGATAAAATTTATGTATTTTACCAAAACTTGATTTAACTTCAAATCATCTCCAGGACGATCCGATCTTGACTAACCAAATAATTAGAAAACCATCTCTATGTTAAGTAACATAAAATCTGACACGATTAGTCATTTTAGCGACCTTGCTTCTGTTGCGAAGTCAATCTCTGGCTTAGAATATTTTTTTCTCACTTCTAACGGCACTGATGTCTATGGTAATATGCCCGAGCACAGCACCGATATTTTATCTGAAGCAGAATTTGATTCGTTACTATCCAATAGTCGCGAAAAAACATCCCAAAATAATCTAGCTTTCGACACATTCCTAGCTAGTGATTTTTCGTATCTAAAACCTTACAAAACTTTTTACACTTTCGCCATACAAAATGACTCTGATGGAGTATCCGCCTTACTAGGTTTGTTGGATAAAGATGAAAAACCTTTACAAGCTTCACAAATCGAGGCAATAGGCCAGTTATGTTCTCAAATCGGAAAATTAAATAAAGAATGGAGCTGTACTGAATTACAGAACTTCTCTGAAATATTTGAGCTTTCTGAAGATTTGATTTGCATATGCGGCTTAGATGGAAATCTGGAAAACGTAAATCCAAGTTTTGAACGTATTCTTGGCTGGAAAAACGAAGAGATTTTAGGTAAACTGCTGTACGATTTTGTGCATAAAAAAGATAAATGGTACACCAAAGCTAAACTTGGCAGTTTACTAAAAGGTGCAAGCAGAATAGGATTTACACATCGATTGCGAACCGCGAAAAATGATTTTAAAACAATAGAATGGGTTGCAACAATAGTGCCTACAACGAGAAAAGTTTCTGCTATTGGTAGGGATATAACTGAACAGCTTGATAAGCAGCAAAAGCTGCTACAAAGCGAGAAAAAGTTTAAACTATTCTTTGAAAATTCGCAAGGCTTAATGTGTACACACGATTTGGCGGGTAAATTCATTTCTGTGAACGTATCTGGAGCAAAAATCCTGGGTTACACAAAGGTCGAACTCGATGGATATTCACTTTACGATATTGTTCCAAGAAACAGGCACATATATCTCGACCAATATCTTCAATTAATACAAAAACAAGGATTTGCAAAAGGTCAGATGCTAACCTCAGCTAAAGATGGCAGCGAAAGAACGTGGATGTTTTCAAACGTGGTGCAGGAAGATGATACTGGGGGTTTTTATGTTATTGGTAATGCTGTTGACATTACTGAACAGCATGCTCTTGAGAAAGATTTACTTCGAACAAAGAGCATTTTGGAACAAACCAATAAGGTTGCGAAAGTAGGTGGTTGGGAGATGGACATGGCTACCAATAAAATAGAGTGGACATCAATAACAAGAGAAATTCATGAAGTGGATGAATCTTTTGTGCCAGACATTTCCGTTGCCATTAGCTTTTATAAGCCTGGAGAAAGTAGAGAGAAGATTGAAAAGGCTTTCCAGAATAATGTAACAACTGGTGAACCTTATGATTTGGAGTTGGAAATTACAACTGCAAAAGGCAGAGATATTTGGGTTAGGGCTATTGGAAATGCAGTATTTCAAGATGGCGTTTGTACACGTTTATACGGTACTTTCCAAGATATAGATGAACATAAAAAATCGGAAATTGCGTTGGCAGAATCTAAAAAACTTTTGGACGATGTATTAAATGCTGCTTCTGATTTATGCATTATAGCAACTGACTTAAATGGTATAATTACCGTTTTTAATACAGGTGCAGAAAGTTTGCTTGGATATGCTGCTGCAGAAATGATTGGGAAGCAAAATCCTGAAATGCTTTACATCAGGCATGAAATTGAAAGTCAGGAGCCTGCCGTTAAAGTTTTCGAAAATGACCTGATTGGTTTTGAGTATTTCCTTGAGATATCTAAGAAAAATTCTTCTGCCAAACACGAATTGAGTTTCGTATCCAAAACCGGCAATAAGTTCGATGTTTCGCTAATTGTTTCTTTAATTACCAACCCACAAGGCGAAGTAATCGGTTTTCTTGGTGTGGCTACTGATATCACCAATCAAAACAAAATGGAAGAGGCACTTTCTACTGAAAGAGCTCGCCTCTTGGCTTTTATAGAACATACACCGGCAGCGGTTGCTATGCTTGATAATGATATGAAATATCTGGCAGTTAGCCAGAAATGGATTGATGATTATAAATTTAAAACCAACGATTTAATTGGTGCTTCACACTACCAAATGTTTCCAAATTTGGATGAAGAACGAAAGGCAAGGCACAAAGAAATTTTAAAAGGCAAAATTGATAGGCGAGAGGAAGATATTTTTATAGATTCTCAAACGGATGAGAAGCATTTCATAACCATGGAAATGCGGCCTTGGTATCGTTCTGAAGCTGAAATTGGTGGCATGATGATTTTTACGCAAGATATTTCTGGTATGATTGCCCAGCGTGAAGAACTTAGAACTGCAAAAATACATGCCGATGAGGCTAACCTGGCAAAATCTGAATTTTTGGCTAATATGAGCCACGAAATCAGAACGCCATTAAACGGTGTAATTGGCTTTACCGATTTGGTTTTAAAAACTAAGCTCGACGAAATTCAACAGCAGTACCTCAAAATTGTAAGCCAATCTGCCGGGGCACTCCTTAACATCATCAACGATATTTTAGATTTTTCTAAAATCGAAGCCGGAAAATTCGAACTGGATATTGATAAGTGCGATTTATATGAAATGACTTGTCAGGCCACTGATATTACCACGTATCAAATTCAATCAAAAAACCTGGAAATGTTACTAAACTTAAGTCCGCAACTGCCACGATTTGTATGGGCTGATGATGTTCGTTTGAAACAGGTAATAACCAATTTGCTCGGTAATGCAGCTAAATTTACCGAACGTGGTGAGATAGAATTGAAAGTAGAAATTTTAGAAGAAGATACTAAAAAATGCATGTTTCGATTCAGTATTCGAGATACTGGTATTGGTATACAAGCTGATAAACAGGATAAAATATTTGAGGCATTTGCACAGGAGGATTCTTCAACTACCAAAAAATATGGAGGTACCGGACTAGGGCTTACCATCTCTAACAAGTTGTTGAGGATGATGGGAAGCAGATTAGAACTTTTAAGTGAATCAGGAAAAGGTAGTACATTTTATTTCGACATCTGGCTTGAATGCGAAAAGGGTGATGCAATTGAGTGGAAAGAAATTGATGCGGTTAAAAACGTTCTGATTGTGGATGATAATGATAACAACAGGAATTTCCTTAGAGATATGCTCAACTTAAAAGGCATTAATACCGACTTGGCTAAAAGTGGCTTTGAGGCATTGCAGTATTTAGCCGAAGGAAGATTGTATGATGCTGTTTTAATGGATTACCACATGCCCTTTATGGATGGTTTGGAAACGATAGATAAAATCAGAAAGAGCTTCTTTGAATCGCATGAAAGCTTGCCAATACTTTTACTACACAGTTCGGCGGATGATAATACATTAATTACATCCAGCAAAACTTTGCACGTTAACCGCAGGCTGGTTAAGCCAATTAAAATGCCCGATTTGTACGATGCCTTATCTAAATTGCATATTAAACAAGATGTTGAAACAAACGTCGCCTCAAATAAAAAAGAACCGAAAGCGGTGATAAGAACGGATACCGGAAAAGTAAAAATATTAATAGTTGAAGATAACGAAGTAAACCGATTTTTAACCAGAAGCTTAATTTCAGATATGTTGGATGGAATAGAAATTATTGAAGCAAATAATGGCAAGGATGGTTTAGAGTGTTTTATCAAACATGCGCCAAATCTTATTTTAATGGATGTGCAAATGCCAGTAATGAATGGGCTGCAAGCTACAAAAGCTATCCGTGAGTTGGAAACGGAAAAACATACGCCAATTATTGCGGTAACAGCTGGTAATGTTTCTGGTGAGCGTGAAAAGTGTTTGGATGCAGGTATGAACGATTTTATTACGAAACCAATCTTTCAAGGCGCTTTAGAATTGGTTATAAATAAATGGATGGGAAAACTTACTGATGATAAACCTATAGCAATCGAATCGGATGCTGAAGGTGATGAGCATTTCGATCCATCAAGATTAAGCATATATTATGGCGAGAATAAAGAAAAGCTTGCAAAAATTGCATCGTTAACCATTATGCAATTAGAAGAGGTAGCAGAACAACTAAAGGAACTGGCTAAAATAGGCGATATAGAAAATATCCAATTGCTTGGACATAAAATTTATGGAACTTCCTCATCTGCCGGATTGATGCTGCTGCAAAAATATTCTTCTAAACTAGAAGCCATTACTCAAGTTGATTTCCCGATGTTGGCTGACCTTACAAATGATTTTATAGACGAGGTGTTAATCCTTAAAAAAATCTTAACAGAAAAATATTTATAATCGTAGGTAACCAAATCTTTTAAAATGTAATATAACAGCTCATGTTTTTTTTATCTCACTGTAAGTGAATTCGGAAAAGGCTCGTTTTTAGGAGTGTCAAATATTTAAGGAAGAGGAAGATATGTATATCTTATCACTTCGGTTGTCCTCTTCCATACAGCTGCAGAAGTTATCCTCTTCTTTTGCCGTACTTAACATTAAAATTAACAGCTAAAAGAAGATAGGGCAGGGATACTTTCCTTTTTTGAGACATTTTTTCTCTTTGCCGTAATTCGTGCAAGTAAACTTACAGCTGAAAGAAAGAGATACAGTATGGGATAAATGCTTTCGTTTTTTAAGACAGTTCGGTGCTTACATGTAGGTGATTTAAGGACTTCTTTAGTAGAAAAAATACAATAGTTGAGATACTATTAGGGGGATGTGAAGAGGTTGAAGTTATCTTGTGGAATACTTATCAGAGGGCAAAAATTATTATCTTAATTAAACTTATTTTTTCCTTTTAATATTTGCTCCCGCGCTTCTGGAAAATACCTGTAAAAACTTCTGAAGAAAAAGGTGATCAAGAAAAAAATTACAAACATGATTGCCATTAGTACCCAATTTATGTCTTTTTTTGATTCAAATAAATAAAATATTAAAGAGCAGAGTGTTGCTATAATGAGTGACTGTTTAAAATTCTGAATAGTAAATTTCTTTTTCATAAGCCTATCTTCCAGGTAACTATGAACAATAATCTATTCAGAAGGTTTCCATTTGCACCTAAAGTATAGTTTAAATCTAGGATTTATAAACTGTGAAAAAAATCCCATATACACTATAAATTTAGATTCTGGCGATTTAGGTTGAAAATGTATTTTGTTGAGAATCAAAAAATCCTAACAAAAATTTGAGGCTTTTCGTAATTCTCGCTTGGATGTGAACCTTGTTTAATTGTCTAATTTCAAAAGCTACCTGTAAGGATTTAAAAATCGCTCATCAAAATTATCACCCTTTCGTTAGTTATTTGGGATTGTTAACTATATTTTTATGAGAAGCGAAGTTTTACTCTCCCATCAATCGTTTTACATATTCATCCATGCCAATATCATTTTTTTCATTAACATATCGTGTAAAAGATAGAGCGTTTAAACACTCATCAAATCCGCATTTCTCCATCGCTTTTTTGCCATTAGTTCTAATCCAGATAGCCACTCATTATAATCCTCTATGTTCGGCGTAAAAAGATTTGCATTAGCATGATATAGATAGCTAGCATTTCCATAACTAAATAATATTTCGTTGAACTCCTTTTCACTGGCAGGAGTTTTTGCAATCATTTCTTCCTGCATTTTATTACAATGTTCCAAATGGATGTTTAATTTTTATCACGGTTATGGACATCCGAAAATTTACATAGCGTGATCAATCGAGGCGATACCGTGAGCCGAATCAATGGAACATTAACTATGCTATTGAGCGGTGGCCCTTACTGAGGAAAGTGTACGGATGCGGTGCGCTTCCCTGGCTGCCAGCATAGTGCCATATTTATCGATTCTCCTTTTGTTTTGTTGTTGTAGCAAGGTAGGGTATAGGTTCATAACGATGTTCACCAGCAGGATGACCAGTGCGAATAAATAAGCTCCCCCAATAAGTTTTATCAAAACAAAAACATTCACAAAGAAGAAAGCTATTAAATGGCTGATTTCGGCGATGGTCATTTCATTGCGCAGCTCAGGTAGTTCTGTTGGTCTGATCTTTTTTTTAACCGATAACTTCGGGTTGAAATATCTGAAAAAGGAATGTATGGTGATCCACTTGAACAGTTCAATCCCAATGTACCTGTTTAGATTTTCATTTGTGATAAAATTAAACTTTGTCAGGTTCTTTTTGTAGAATTCGGTCTTGATGAGTACGGCGTTGATTACCATACCTACAATCCAAGAAATAACGGAAATGGCAAAGCTGAAAGTCAGGTACTTGATCATTTTTCAAAGGTTTGAGCGAAATTAACGATGTAAAAATAAAGGATTTACCTGCATTTTAAAATAAAATATCATTTATAAAAGAAGTTTCTTTATTCACTGTTAAGGGCACCAGGGCTTGAAATCTTTTTATGGTTTTTTTGAGACGTTTAACCCAATCAGCGCAGTGTAATATATGTTTTTTAATAAATCTTTGATTGCATTTTTTTATTAATTTTTTTTAACATTGCCAGAGGTTTTTTCGCGGACTCCTTGATTTCTGAATCCGAGGATTTCGTGTCTAGTAGACAAACTAATAAATTTGACCCCATAGAACTAACTTTTATTTCTTGCAAGCGTATACTGTCAGAGATTCGTTTTCCTTCGTGATTATCCAAGCCAACAAGCCCTTTTCATGCCATGGAATGTACCTGACCATTGAGGTAGCTGATGTGACCAAACTCTATCACGAATTTGAAAAGAAAAATGTAAAAATCAAAATTGACATTAGAGATGAGCCATGAGGAGATTGGCATTTTCCCATTTAAAACACAAACGGAACAGGGATTGACCTAGTGTAATATTCACCCAAGAGCTAATAACTAAACAGCTTGGTACGGCCATTCTTAAATCCTATTCTATTCGACCTATTATTGTCGCATTTCACCCCATGCTTTGTCTCATAAGCCCTGCATGATTGGCATGCAGTTAACTAACTTTTAAAAAAACTAAAAAAATAATTTATGTCGTTTCAAGCATATATTGATAACATCAGGATAAAAACAGGAAAAAGCGTGGAAGACTTTAAAAAACTTGCAGCCCAAAAGGGATTTATTCAAGATGGAAAAGTTAAGGTTGGAGTAAAGGCCACTCAAATTACTGTTAATCAGAGGGTCGCTGGTTCGAGCCCAGCAGAGGGATCTGATGCTCAATCAGTTAGCTCCACTCCGTCCGAGTGTGGCTTTTTATTTGCACAAAATTTGCACAGTTAAATTTTTGCTGATTTTATTTCTTGCAGACAGCTTTAATTCAAGAAAGTCACAAGATTTTTTAATTTTTGCAGGTCCATGTATACCTGCTAGCCGGTGAATCATGTAATTTTTGGATATAATCAGTGACTGTCAAAAAGCAGTGCGGAACTATCAAGGCATGTAAATTGATGCAAGAGCATAAATGTCTGGGCGGAGGTTTATTTTTAATAGCATTAGGTTTTTACCGCTTATCAAAGGCTTGGATTATCGCTGATGGAAACCGAACAGTATATTTTATTTACTGGTTTTTATAATTGGCGGCGCTGGAGCGGTTTGATTATTTATTTGATAGTAGGTGCCGAGGATTAGCAAATAAACGAGTCACTGCGCAATTCGTCTAATTTCATTGAAATAACAGTGTACCTTCAACTTATCGATAAAATGGACCAACCAATTTGTTTGATCCCCGTCCTTCCACTTTTATGATTTTTGTGATTTGGCTGGAATTTAAGTTGTTATAGTGAAATTATTATTGGTGGGATAGGGTCAACTGACAGCGGTTCATTCACCTAACGTATGCGCGTCATTTAGTATTAGATAGTCAATACTGGAGTGAGGTCGTCTTAGATTGTAATTGTCGATGATAGTCATTAGGCTTTTCTGTGCGTCCTTATGGTTTTGATATGTTTTTTTTGGAAAGAAATCATTTTTGATAATTCCATTGAATCTTTAGGTAAGTTCATTTTCGTAACGACTGTCACTTTGGGTTATGCTTATTGCTACGCGGTCATCATTCAGCAGCGCGATGTAGTTCTGCGAACAATACTGGATTCCTCTATCTGAAATGGTGTGTAAGTATAAAGGGAGATAACTTTCGCCTCATTGGACGCTGCAATAAGTGTTCTGCGTGGCAATACAGAGAAGCCAATAAACTGGAAAAATAGCTCATTGGTTTGTAAACCATATTTCAAATAGACAGGGAAGACGGTTTTTTATTGACTATGCTTAACGGCTAGTATATAAATTAAGTAAATTTTAATTTTATACAATTGGGTACTTTTCCGCCTTTCGGAAGTTTACCTTAACTATGCCGAAGCGCTGAATGAATATAGTCCTGGCAATCCTGATATAGCCAAGTATGTAAATCTAGTTCGTAGCCGAGGTAGTGGGGTTGTAGCAACAAGCCCGGTTAGTATGCCCCCTCTGCCTAATGGATTAAGTCAGTTGGATATGCGGGCAAGAATTAGAAATGAAAGAAAGGTTGAGCTTGCATTTGAGGATCACCGTTATTGGGATTTGCGACGCTGGATGGATGAAACTAATTTAAAAGCTGATGTACTAGGCGTAAACATAACTGGAACTACCAGAAATACTTTTGCGCACAGCAAGATTAAAGTTGAAGGACGGTTCTTTAATGCAAAAATGTACTTATATCCTATAGCTTACACAGAACTGACGGTTGCCAGGGGATTAGTGCAAAATCCTTTATGGTAAGGAAGCCAATCATCTATTATTCAAGTTCAATTTAACTATACTTAAATGTCAATATTAAAATCTACACGCACACAATTCATTGCACTCGTACTATGTGGATATGCAATGTTATCGGGCTGCAGTTCTATAGAAGTAGAAGAAGCTGTTTTTCCGGATCAATCATTGTATATGACAGCAACCTCGTCAGCTGAAAGAATAAGTTACGATGGTTTTCTCGATGGTATTTACAGGGTATCTCAGGTATCCATACCCGGCCAAACCTACAGATATCAGGCAGATGTGGCCGGTAATAAGTTAACCATTCCTCTAGGGGTAGGTCGTGGTGGCCTTTCAATAAAGGAAAGTGTCAATGTTAATATAAAAGTCGACAACGATACAATTCCCAGGTTGCAGGCAAAAAGAAATATAATTCTTGATGCTGTCTCGTTACCGGAAGGAAAATACTCAATTCCATCGTCTGCAGTAATATCGGGTGGAGCAACTTTGGGCACTTTCAATTTAGTTGTTGATTTGGCCTTTCTTGCAGCCAATCCAGGTAAAAAATATGCCATAGCTTTAAAGATAGAAAGCCCCGACGTTAAAGTCAATCGAAATCTCAGTACTACCATAATATTAATTGATACTAAATTTTTATTTCCAGAAGCGGTATTTACATCTATCAGCGATCCATTAATAGAAAGGCAGATTAATTTTACGAACACTTCAAAAAATGGCTTGAAATATATCTGGGATTTTGGTGATGGCACCACCAGCAATGAGGCGTCTCCGAAACATCTATATGCAAGTGCAGGACCATATTCGATAAGTTTGACAGCTCTGGGTGTTACAGAGGATTTAAACAGAACAGTCTTAACAACCTCATTTACATTGCCTACAGCAGATTTTACCTTCGTTATAGCAGGTAAACAGTTAAATGTGACAAGTACATCGACTAATGGAACAACATATCTATGGACATTTGGAGATAATAGCACAGCTTTAACAGCCAACGCTTCGAGAACATACGCTACTGCGGGCAGCTATGAAGTAAAGCTAACTGTAACGGATCCAAGTGGTAAATATAAATCTGCTAAGACCACCTCTATAACTATTCCTTAATTAAAAATAATGCAAAACATGCCTCCCAAAGCGAAAAAGCTATATTTATTCAATGCAATTCCATCAGCAATAACGTGGCTTTGATATAAGATTTTAAAGAAAGCTTGTCAACAAAATTATCACATATCTGTGCTAATGTAAATTAACTGAGCAGAGAAGCTTCTTTCTACGCCACCAAATATATACAAACAGTTGAGTAAATTTTCCTTTCAGCTTAAAGAGAGATGCCCGAAGTGGGTTCATCTCTCTTTTGATGATTTTACATATTGATAGAGGTTCTATCATTTTGAAAGTTGTATATTGAGTATGATTCAATTATTATGTGGATTTTTCTAAGTTTATATCCTATCAAATTTATGTGGACTTTTTGTTAAACACGAATATATGGTCAAATGCACATAGAAAAATACTTTAGGGCATATTATACACCAATTTCTTTCATAAGGTTGTAGGGGGCAAGTCTTTTATGGAAGGCAGGTATCCATTTTAGTGAATTTTATTCCATTAGTGAAGCTTATTTTTGATGTATCGATAAAAGTTTCCATACCATCCACCTCTTTCACCTCTCCAAAACCCTCAACGAATCCATCACCCTCTTTTTTGAATGCCACCTGGCGGATAGATTCTTTTCCTTCAGCTTGAAAACGATATTCACCATTTAATTTTCCTTCTGCAAATGTTCCCTTAAAATTACCTTTCGAATCATCTTTTTCTGCAAAATTATATAATAGAGAACCTTCAATATTTTCACCTTCAACTTTCCTTATCGCAAGTTGAAAGGTATCCCGGTTCACAGTGCAAAGATAGCAGCCTTTTATTGAATCTTTATTAATGATTTGGTTCGAAGCTTTATTTGCTTCAGATTTATTTCTAGATTCTGTACAGCTTGCCATTGCGCAAGTCAAAATCGTTAATCCTAATATATTATGCTTTATGTTCATGTTTTTTTTTCATTAAGCTGCAAAAATAGGTACATAATACGCACTACGGTTCTTTTATTGACCTTCATCTATGATTGTTAATGACTTATATTAAGGGGCATTTATATGATTCGGTAGTTTTGTATAGATTTTTGCAGATTCATTGGCGTTCACTTCAAACTCAGAGAATATTTTCCCTCAAAGTAACTCCGGAATTTTATGGTTATATATAGTCACTAAAAAATTA
Source organism: Pedobacter jamesrossensis (assembly GCF_042650905.1). Taxonomy (NCBI): domain Bacteria; kingdom Pseudomonadati; phylum Bacteroidota; class Sphingobacteriia; order Sphingobacteriales; family Sphingobacteriaceae; genus Pedobacter; species Pedobacter jamesrossensis. The sequence continues at coordinate 72,698 of NZ_JBHSBY010000038.1, forward strand.
TGCTCAAGGATATAATCATTAGACGCCTGCAACAATTCATAAATAAATATGAATCCGCAAAGTCTAAGATACTTCGAAATGGAATCTAAGTTAAGGGAGTAACGATTGGACGAATCGCTGTCAATTGACCCCCTATCGCCAAAATGTAGTTTTATCATATCACCCTATTTTCCAACACACTAACGAATATTTAAAAATGGGTGCAGTGGGGTCAAATAAATTGATTTGTCCACCTAAACATCAAATAAGTCTTTTAGTTTACTCAATCCGTCATTTATCTAGAATTTTCAATGTGACGTGGTATTGTAAACCGAAATTGGTAAACATAATCGGGAGGCAACATGCTCCAGAATATCCATCGCGCTCTGAATTATAAAAAAGTATAGATTATCGGCTTATTTAGAATAATTTCATGCCTTATGAAATTAGGCTTGAATCGGGCCAAATCATATTGAGACCTCTTTGATAATACTCATGATCCTTCAGAATGAACATTTTTTATCACCACTCTGGAATTTCTCTTTTTCGTTTTAAATTGTTCCTAAAAACCTTCAAATACTGCATCGTATACACATGCCAGATTTTATTGAAATCGTCTAATTTAAATTGATGTCTTAGGGCTGGTTTAAAATTCAGTCCTTAGTAATACTTGCCCAGGCTATCCTTATTGAAATTCTTAAGCTGATCATAATGTCCTTCCTTAACCTTCTCTATCCACCGCGGGTCCTGCAGTAGGGCTCTTCCGACTGCAACGAGATCAAATTCATTTCGCTCGTATCTCCTGATCAACTCGCTAAAACCAGACTTCTGAGCACTCTCACCTTGGAAAAGCGAACCTAGAAATTCAGACGAAAGTCCCACCGAACCCACCGTGATTACCGGTTGCCCTGTAATCGTTTTTGTCCATCCCGCAAAGCTCAAATCTGAGCCTTCGAATTCCTGTTGCCAGTATCTTCTCTGCGAACAGTCAAAAATATCTACTCCCGCATCCACTAAAGGCAGTAACCAGGATTCCATTTCGGCGGGTGTTTCAGCAATCTTCGCCTCATAGTCGGAAAGTTTCCACTGCGAAAGCCTCATCAAGATGACAAAGTCAACTCCAACTGCTTTTCGAACTGCCTTGACAACTTCTAAAGCAAAGCGTGATCGCTCTTTTATAGTCTTTCCGCCAAAATCATCTCTGCGATGATTGGTCTGTTTCCAGAAGAACTGGTCTATCAGATACCCGTGTCCACCATGTATTTCCACACAATCAAAGCCAAGCTTTTTTGCGTTCAATGCAGCTGAAGCAAAAGCATTTAACGTTCCATCTATGTCCTCCAGATCCATAGAGTCTGGTCCTTCAAATTCTGCAATCGGACGCCAGCCGGAAGGATCCGCTTTTGCTTTTCCAACATGCCAGAGCTGCGGACCCATCACCCCTTGATGGGTATGTACTTTTTTGATCACCTCTTCCCAGCCTTTTAATCCGTCTCCGTAAAAATCTGGAATGTTATTGAAATGTTTAGATGAAGGCCTCGCTATTGCGGTGCTTTCTGAGAGAATCAGCCCAGCATTCATTGCTCTTCTGGAATAGTAGTCTGCTACCTCCTGTGATGGGATACCTCCTGGAGAATGTTTTCTAGTCATCGGTGGCATCACAATTCTGTTTTTTAAAGTTAAACTCTTGTATTTAAATGGTTCGAATAAGGCCTGAATGTCCATGGTTCATTATTTGAATTGATAAATTTTAACCGAATTGGCGAAACTCGCTTTCTATCCGGATTTTGTAGACCAAAACAGTCCAATTTTTAATTCTGCAATCCTTTTGCCAAATTTAATTTATTGATTTATAGATTTTTATGTTTTTTATGTGGTTGTTTGCTGAACGATATATTACTAAATTTTGCGAATCATTGATATTACGATTATGTGACCGAAGATTTTAAAGGTATATCAAATAGTTCCAGACACATAAATCTGCTTCATAACTGCGACTTTTTATCTACACTTTTGGGCAAATTCGACAGAAAGACACATAACAATCTGATATATAATTGCATTTATGAGTTATTATGAGCTTGCTCCCTAATTGATTGTTCGATCCAACACCCAGAAATTGAGAATTCTGCTCTAAATTCTGGCATCCAGAACAGATTTTTTGCTTGTATATTTAAAATGAAAAGTTTTTTCAATAAGTTTGCCTGTCAATTCAAATTATCACACGATAAATTAGCAAATGCCATCCCTGAATACTTATTCTGATAGTGAGCTTGTTTTATTAGTCAAAAATGGCAATGGAACTGCTTTTAAGGAGATTTACGAACGCTATTGGACAATCCTGTTTCTCCATGGAAGCAGGGTTTTGGGAGATGAAGAAGATGCCAAAGATATCGTGCAAGAGCTTTTCGTTCAGTTATGGAATAAAGCCGATGAACTTAACTTTGGACATTCACTTTCCGCATATCTGTTTACCGCCACTAAAAATAGAATCTTAAATCATCTTGCACACAGAAAGGTGAAAAGCGATTATGAAGAATCTTTGAGAAACTTCGTTCAAGAAGGGGAGTTAATCACAGAAGAACATCTACGCGAAAAGGAACTAGCTTTAATTATAGAAAGGGAAATTTCTCTTCTCCCTCCAAGGATGCGGGAGGTCTTTGAGCTCAGCAGAAAAGAATTCTTAAGTTATAAGGAAATTGCTGAAAGCCTCAATATTTCTGAACATACTGTTAGACGGCAGGTGAGTAACGCGCTATCAATATTGCGTTCCAGAATGGGACTACCAACTATCGTGATATACATGCTATTGTCGAATCATAAATCATAACCCAATATTTAGCCTCTGTTGTCTTTCCATTTAGCCAAGCCGATAGTTGTTCTCCGACAGATAGAAATCTTACCTAAGATTTTGACTGTTAAAATTATTTATCTGTTATACAGGGTTTTGTGTGATTATTTAATCTTTTTTAAAAATTCATCTAATACTACCTGCATAGGTAAACTGTTTTACAATTGAAGGACAGAAAACCCGCTATGCAATCAAATCTACTCCAGTACTTGTTAAATCAACATCTAAAAGGATCTTGCTCCCCAGCAGAGCTTGTTCTTTTGGAGAGCTGGTACCTGTCGATATCGAAAGAATCATCACGCCCTACAACAGGCGATAATCTTGAAGGCCTTAAGGAGGAAATTTGGTTAAATATTATCCAGCAAATTACGCTTCCCGAACCATCAACCGAAATACTTCCTGTCAAAGTTGAAACTAAAAAGTCAAGCTTATGGCCAAAGTTACGTCTAGCTGCTGCAGTTTTGGTGCTGGCCTTTACTGCTGGACTTATTTACCGTTTAAATAACCAGGTTTCTCCCATATTACTATCCACGGTTTCTCCACCAAAACAAAATGTAAACAAAGCTTCCCTGGTTTTGCCAAACGGACAGGAAATTATACTGAACGAACGCAATTCCGTGGTAACCGTAACTGATCAGAAGCTAATTTATCAGGATGGGTCCAGCTCAGCAATGCCTCGATATAGCAGTAATTCCGATCGGATAAATGAAAAGAACCAGAATTTGGACAACCCCAAAAACTCAACAAGCCTAATTTCTGCGATAATCCCCAGAGGAAGTACTTACAATATTATTCTACCTGATGGCACAAAAGTTTGGCTAAATGCTTACTCAACATTAAAGTTCCCCCCAAGTTTTGCAAACGGTACACCCAGAAATGTCTATCTGGAAGGGGAGGCTTATTTTGAAGTTGCCAAAGATAAGGCACACCCTTTTACGATCACCACTTCAAGGCAGCGCGTAGAGGTATTAGGTACCCACTTCAACATCAGTTGTTATAAGGATGACGAACACACAAAAACTGCCCTTTTGGAAGGTAAAATACGCTTGAGAGCGCTCGGTAGCAAAGAAGAAATAATTATTGCACCAGGCGAGCTTGCAACCTTGGGAGAGGACGGATTAAAGGTAGAACAGTCGGACGTAGAACTTTCAATTGCCTGGAAATCCGGTTACTTTTCCTTCCATGATTCTAGCCTGGAGGATGTTATGCGCCAGATTTCTCGATGGTACAATGTTGAAGTAACTTATTTAGATGACAGGCTAAGAAAAAAGACTTTCAGCGGCGAAGTTTCCCGATATGAGGATATTTCAAGGCTTTTAAACGCAATAAAAAATACCGGAGCTGTGAATTTTGAAATGACTGGCCGAAAAATACTGGTAGTAAATTAGCTGTGTCCTAACCTGCGCAGCAAGTAATTATAACTAGATGTAGCCTTTGGCTGCAAACAATTCAACTAAAACCAAACCTAACTAAACCAAACCATGATGAAAAGATATTTGATACTCTAGCCAGAACGAGGGAGCCAAAAAAGCCGGAAAGCGTTTCGACCCGCTTCCCGGCAAGCATTTGAGCCGACCCATCCCGAAAATTCGGGAAAAATAATACGAACTTTTTTATCCATCAACTCAAACTGACCAAAAGTATGAAAATATATGCTTTTAACCTAGGTGTGCGCTGTGACAGGCTCCCGCCAAAACTTTTATTAATTATGAAACTGGTCATAATAATAATGACTTTTTGCCTGACTCAGGTTAGTGCAGCTGGCTTCGCTCAAAAAATAAACTTTACAAAAAAAGGTGCCACCTTAAAGGAGACATTCTCCCAAATCCGAAAGCAGACCGGGTATCTGATTTTCTATTCTAACGGCAATATAAACGAAAACGATAAACTGGACGCAGACTTCAAAAACCTAGACGTTCTTCAGGTACTGGACAAGATAGCTACTGATAAATCGCTGGATTACTCTATTGATAAAAACAATATTATCATTCGGAGCAAAATCCCGAATGTACTGGATCGATTGTTAGAACAGTTTTCTGATATAGATATACAGTCCCGGGTAGTCGGAGAAAATGGTACTGCGCTGGCTGGTGCAACCATTACTGTAAAAGGTAAAAAACGGACGACCACTACAAATGAAAACGGCTATTTCATCTTAAATTCGGTTGATGAAAGGGCGACGATTGTGGTGTCTTATCTTGGTTATACAACGCTGGAGCTTAACGCGTCAAATATAAATGAAACTATCCTTATGCAGATGTCATCCTCAAAACTGGATGAGGTTAAGGTGACCACTGCATATGGAATAGAAAGGAACAAGAAGGAACTTGGGTATTCGGTTGCAAAGGTATCTGGTGATGAGCTTACAAAAGCTAATAGTGGAACGATATTAAGTGGTCTGGTGGGAAAAGTTTCTGGACTTAACATCACTGCGCAAAGTTCTGAGATGTCGCCCAACATGAGAATTCTCTTAAGGGGAATCCGCTCGTTTGGACAGTCGAGTAATAACCAGCCGCTTTTTGTTTTTAACGGCGCTCCACTCTCTTTTGGATCAGATGGAGATGCCGGACAACGATCGGTAGAGTTCATTAACAACTTAAACCCTGCCGATATTGAAGAAGTTACGGTACTTAAGGGCGCCAATGGAACCGCTATGTATGGGCCAGAAGGCGTTAACGGCGTGATCTTGATTAACACCAAAAAGGTAAAACAAGGTGATCTGAATATTAACGCAAGGGTGAACACCTCGTACCAAAGGATGGATTTTAGGCAACGAAGCGACCAGCATACATTTGGGGTGGGCGATGACTTTGACTTCTTAAACGGTAAGGCAGTAAGTAATTGGGGTCCAGCATACAACGGAAGCCTTCTTGCAATCGGCTATCCAGATCAAAACGGTCAGTATCAAAAGGTGCCCTATTCCTATCTCAATGATAAATATGACTTTTTTAATGTTGCTAGAACCGTCAGGACGAATGTTTCGATTGCTCAGGGTGACCAGAACTCCTCCATGTATTTAGGTCTTGGCCATAATGGGCAGACTGGCATGCTGCCAGGAGATAAACAGGATCAAACTACGCTTTTTTTTAATTCAGTTAGAAAAATCGGCAGGAGCGCAGATTTTCAGTTTAACATCAACTATGCAAGGACTACCAGTGACAGGGGAGCCGATGTCACAGGGCAGGTGCTCACACTACCAAGCTTTATTCCCTTACTCAGTTATCAGGATTATAAGAACTCTTATTGGGGGGGAATAAACAACTACTGGTCGGGCGTAAGTCCATACACATCGCTTGATATCGCACGGCAGAAAGGTACTGATAATGTTTTTACAGGAAGTCTGACCGCAAATGTTAAGATACTTTCCTGGCTTACCTTGAAAGATCAGATTTCGATGAATTATCTTGGTAAAAATCAAAAGAAAAACATCGAACCACTGAATTATGCCGAATATGCGAGAGCCGATCCCTTTAAAAGATACGACGGTCTTCCACAAACCGAGGACTATCTAGTTTCCGCTTACGGTGTAAATAACGACTTGCTGCTCTCAGCGCTGCATAAAACTGGGGATTTTGTGCTTCGGGGAAACTTAGGTACCACTGTACGGGACAATTTTGAAAAACAGCTCAAAAATAAATCTATTCTTTCCATTCCAATATACAGCCAAATATTTGTCCGCTCAGACTATGGCATAGGTTCTGAAGAACTGACCCGGCAGACTCGTAGCATTTCTGCTTTGGGAAATGTTTCGGTTGGGTATAAGGATAAGCTATTTCTGGAATTGACAGGGAGGAACGAATGGGATTCAAAAAGGGCAAAGGTTGCGAGGGGGGAGGATGTTTACTTCGGACTAAACTCTTCAATCGTACTCAAAGAATTGGTGCCATATTTGAAAAAACAGGAGTGGATCAGCAGCCTGAGACTTAGGCTGTCGGCTACGCGTACTGCGAACATGAACATAGAACCCAATCAGAGTGAACGCATATTGAAGCTTGTCTTCCCCTACCCAATAACAGATCCCAACACCGCAAAGACTGTGCTTGGTTACACTTTGGTTAAAAATCCAAATCCACTGATTAAGCCTGAAAGAGTTTTTTCTCAGGAGTACGGCACTGAAATGGGATTTTTTGATAACCGAATCAACTTTGATGCGGTATACTACCGCCAGATTAACAATGGGGTAATTATGGCAGTTGGCGTTCCGGCATGGAGCGGATACCCCGATCTTGATAACGCGGGCAGTTTAAGGAATACCGGATGGGAATTTGATCTGGGACTTAATCCACTTGTAGATATCGGGAGCGACATAAGTATTTCTCTTACAGGACGTTTTTCTATCAATAACAATAAAGTGCTAAAGGTATCCGATATTTATAACGGAACTTTTATAACCAGGGATCCGGGTGGCAAGACTTATTACGCCAGAGAAGGCTATTCAGCCTTTGAGTTTCCCGTACTGGATTTCTTGAGAGATCCCGAAGGCCGAGTGATCGTGGATAAAAGTAGCGGGATGCCCTCAGTAGATTATCAGCATCCAAAAATAATGGGCAGAACGCTTCCGGTATATCAGGGTGGCCTTACGCTAAATTTTACCTACAAAAACTTTACCCTTTCCTCACAGGCTGATTATTCCGCAGGGAATGACCACGCCTTTGACCCAAGTCTGATATCTAACGGAATAAGTAAACTGACCCTGCTAAATAACAGACAGCCATTTATTTTTCCTAATTCGGTTATACAGGACCTTACCGGACATTATGTTGAAAATACAACTATTGCAACTGCAAACGCCGGGAAGGAGCTTTTTTCAAAGTTTGCGGATGCAACTATTCACTCCATAGCCAGTGCATCTTACTGGAAAATCAGAGAAATCGCTTTGCAATATCAAATGTCGCTAAAGTCCAAATGGGTGAAAAAATTAGCGGCAAGTATCTATGCCCGAGATCTGTTTTCTTTCTATCCCAGTTCAAACATATACGGGGATCCGGTAGCAAGCAGTGGACCTGGTCTGAAAAGCCAGATTCAGGGACTCGGAGAGCGTTCGCAGGCCCAGACGAACAATATAAGCGGGGGAAGCTCGGATAACAATGTTGCACCTGGGACGATAATCTACGGATTTACTTTTGGTATATCATTTTAATATTTATAGACAAAAAAATGAAAACGTTAAATAGAATTTTTTTTACGGCAATTCTGCTGTGCCTACTGACCCTTTACAGTGGATGCAAAAAAGACTGGTTAGAGGTCAATTACAATCCAAGGGATCTTACAGATACGAATGCCAGACCATATCTATTGCTGGCCCCTCTGCTCGAATACACGGCCGACTTCTCTCCTGACTTCGATTTTCTATCCATGTGGATGGGTTACTGGGCTTCTCCTACGCTTCCAGCTGCAATTAACATAACAACTTATAATAATATACCTTATACGAGTATGCCATCTAAAAACCTTCCCTTTCTGGAAGAAAAGGCGCAGTCGCTTGGGATGGATTTTTACTTGGGAATAGCAAAGACCCTACGTGCATTATACTGGAGTCGTATTGTAGATAAAATAAATGATGTTCCTTATACCGAAGCATTCAAAGCGGATATTTTAAAGCCGAAATATGAGGATGGGAAATCTATATATGAGGATCTGATGAAACAACTTACGCTGGCGAGCAGCTTAATCAGTAGTGCAGACATTTCTAAAAATGAAAAGCTGTCTGAGGCCGATATCATGTTCCACGGTGACAGGATAAAATGGCTACAGTTTATAAATACGGTAAAACTTCGACTCTTGATCCACCAGGCTAACCGCGCTGACCGAGCAGATTATATTGCAAAAGAAATCCAGGTGATCAAAACCCAAGGGTCTGGATTTTTGCCAATGGGAACCGATGCAGCTGTTAATCCAGGCTGGTCGACCACAGTTAAAGTATCCACTTATTTCGGACTTTATTCAAATAATAATAGTTACGGGGGATCTCGCGGGGACATTTTTTCTGGCGTCAACAGCGTTGATTTCGCCCACGCCAACGAGTACGCCCTTAATCTCTTGAAAAATAATAGCGATCCAAGGATAGGTGGCTTTTATTCGCAGATCGAAAAGCCATTCCCAGCTGGCGGGGCTCAGCCTTTCGCCCAGCCAGGGCCAAATAGCTTCAGGGGTAGTCGGTTGGGTCTGGCAATCAATACCTTTCAATATCCTTATCAAACCAAGCAATATCTTTCTGCAGTCGGCGGATCAGCAAATAACGGAGTGGTTTCCCCCTCGGCTGTAGGAATAATCAAGGGCAACAATATGAGCGCATGGGTAATCACCAGTGTAGAAAACGCGTTTCTGCAGTCTGAAGCCGTATGGCGAGGGTGGATCCCGGGAGATGCAGAGCAGAGTTATAAGATTGCTGTAAAAGAATCTTTCAGATGGCTTAATATGGGAGGAAACACAAATATTCCGGCACTTTCTGATGCGATTTTTGATCAGTGGTATAATGCCCAGCAGAATAATCCACAGGTGAGCTGGAGTGCTGCCCCAGATAAATATAAACTCGTTATGTTTCAAAAATATATTGCTTTAAATGGCATAGACCCGGTGGAAACCTGGATTGATTACAGGCGAAACGGTCGTTTTCCTGACCTGCCTGTTTCAGTAGACCCAGCTAGAGTGGGTAATACGGTCCCATTTCGTCTAGCCTATACCAGCGACGAAATAATTACCAATTCGGCCAATCTGCAGGCGCTTGGACCGATCGATATGTTCACCGGTAGAATCTGGTGGATGCCATAATTTGAAACTAAAATCTTTAAAAATGAAAAAATATTTAACAATGCTCTTGGCGATGTGCCTATTGAGCGGATGCCTCAAAAAAGACAATATTCTGGACTATAGAGGTATTGAACCCGTGGTTATGATTCCTAATGCCAATTATCCATCAAAGGGATTATTTGCCCCAGCACTCATCGATAGTGCTTATGGGACAACCAAACTAAACCTGATAGGTAAATACTCTTTCCAGACACCTCCAAATGAGGATGTAAAGATTGTTTTCGCTAAGGACGATGCACTTTTTACCCAATATAACTCGACACTTTTCATTAAATATCTGCCCCTTCCCGCAGAAAGCTATGAACTGGGTAATTTGGAAACAACCATACCTGCCGGCTCACAGACTGTAAACTTACCGATAAAGATAATCCCTGCAAAATTAGCAGGCCCCAATAAGTACCTCATTGCATTTTCAATTGTCAGTGCTGGAGGTAATAAGGTCGCCCAAAATTCTAAAAGTATGATTTTTACATTGAAGGGACAATAACAGCTTTTGAAATAATGCATCCTAGCAATTCAGCCATTACGATAAATTTAAAATAAACTTAAATGAAAATTTACTCCAGAATCATAGTTATAATCATTTGCATGATATCAGTTGGTATAAATCCATCTCAAGCCCAAAAGCTTCCACTTGACCCCCAACTCACCACTGGGAAGTTGGCTAACGGGTTTACCTACTATGTCAGGAAAAATATAAGCCACAAAAAAAGGGTTATCATGTACCTGGCCAACAAATCCGGGTCCATCCTGGAGAAGGATAGTCAAAGGGGACTCGCACACTTCATCGAACACATGAGCTTCAACGGTACAAAACATTTCCCACTATCCTCACTAGTCGATTTTCTGGAGAAAGCAGGTGTGCGATTTGGTGCTGACCTCAACGCTTATACTTCATTCGATGAAACCGTATATCAGCTCCCGCTCCCGCTGGATAAACCGGGGATGTTGGTTTCTGGTCTACAGGTTCTTCGGGACTGGGCACAGGAGGCAACTCTTGATCAATCTGAAATTGACAAGGAGAGAGGTGTGATTTTGGAAGAAAAACGCCAAAGGTCTGGACTTCAGCAACGCATTCAAATGCAAACCTTCCCATTTCTGGTCAACCACTCCAAATACGCTGACCGCGAGCCTATTGGTACGGAAGAGGTTTTGAAGAACTTCAACTATGAGGACATCCATTCTTTCTATCGCGATTGGTATAGGCCAGATTTGCAGGCTATAATTGTTGTTGGAGACATCGATGTAAAGGAGACTGTTGAGAAGATAAAATCAATGTTCTCCGATTTAAAAGTTGGAGATAGCCCAAAGGAAAGGACACACTATGCTATCGAACTCTCAGGTAAAAATCAGTTTTTTACAGTCACGGACGATGAGGCACCTGGAACAAATATGCAGATTACCATAAAATTTCCCCATAAAAATTTAATCACCCATGCGGATTACCTTGAGCTGGTAAAAAGAAATCTATTCAATCTTCTGCTGTCCAATAGACTCCGTTCAATATCACAGAAGAATGCTGGCAGTTATCTCTTTGCGAGTGCTGGTCTCAATGCCCTGATTTCGAATGTGGATGCTTTCAGTATTCTACTCTCTGTTAAACCAGGAACACTTGAAAAGGGATTCGGTGCTTTATGGAGCGAAATAAATAAAATTAAAACCATTGGCTTTGATAACTCAGAACTAGAAACCGCAAAATCAGGATATTTGGCTCAGCTTCAGGCTATGGTCAGCTTGGGGGACAAGAAAGAATCTGCCCTTTATGCTCAGGAATACGTCAGACTTTTCGCTCAGGATGAGGCGAGCCCAGGACAAGATAAAGAGGCCCAGCTTGCGGAGGCTTATCTGGCAACTATCAGTCTTGCACATATGACTCAGATGGCCAGAACCTATATCACCGATACAAATAGGGATGTTTTTATCGTAGCACCTACTTCGGCCAAAAGCTCCCTTCCCGATGAAAACGATTTGAACAACTGGTTCAGTAAATTCGGAACTTCGATCTCATCTTCGAAAGATGTCAAAGCTGATATTCCTGCACATAACCATGATGTTCCCTTACTTGCGGCTATTCCAGATAAGGGTAAAATAATCTCTACCACTAAAATAAAGGACTTAGATTTAACAGAATATCGGCTCAGCAACGGTGTTAGGGTTCTTGTAAAGCCGACCGAATTCCGGAACGATGAGATAAATTTTGTTGCATTCAGCCCGGGCGGAAGTTCCTTATATTCTGATCGTGATTTCAGAGCTGCGGAATTCAGCGCTACGATGGCTATCAGCTCAGGTGCTGGCGATTTCAGCGCAGATTTGCTTCGAGAAAAGTTAATCGGTAAGCAGATTTCCGTCTATCCTTATCTATCCGAGCGGAATGAAGGCATCTCTGGCACCAGTAATGGCAGGGATCTTGAGATTGCCCTTCAACTCACCCACCTCTATTTTACCAAGCCCAGAATTGATACAGCAGCTTTCAATACAATTATTAACCGTTCAAAGGCTGCAATAGCGAGCCAGGTGAATTCTGGGGAAAAGATTTTTTCAGATTCGTTAAATGCATTACTGAGCAGTAATCATCTTCGTAGAAAGCAGATTACAATTGAAGAAATAAACCAGATCGACCCTCAAAAGGTATATCAAATTTATAAGGAAAGATTCGGTAACGCTGCTAACTTTACATTCATCTTCGTCGGGAATATTGATCCGGAGAAGCTTAAGCCGCTTATTGAGCGTTACATCGGCTCGCTTCCCACAAAGAATAAAACGGAAAAAACTAGAAACCTTGGGGTAGAAATTCCACGAGGGGTGATCAAGAAAACCATCAATAGCGGTTCGGCAGATAAATCTTTAGTCCAGCTCACCTTTAGCGGTGATAATCCAGGTAGCGCCGAAAATAATTTAGAGCTTCGGGCTATAAAATTTGTTCTCGGAATCAGAATGAACCAAAGGCTTCGCGAGAAAGAAAGTGGTGTATATTCTCCACAGGTGGGATTGAATTTGGGGCGAAAAGAAACACCAAGATTTACTTTATCTATACAATTCAGCTGCGCACCGGCCAATGTCGACAAATTGATCAATGCGGCTTTGGAGGAAATTTCATTGTTAAAAACCAATGGCATTCCAAAAGATGATCTTGATAAATTTAAAGCAGAGGAAAAGGTTTTTTATAAAAATCAGATCAGTTCGAATGCTTTTTGGCTCGCTTACCTTTCCGGACAGATTCAACAAGACGAGCCATTTAGCGAAATCTTAAACTACAACTCATTATTGGACGCCTTAACCACGGAAAAATTAACCGAATCATTCAACAAGTATGTTGATGGTAAAAACTTGATACAGTTCGTTTTAAAACCACAAATAGACGCCGCCAAAAAATAAGTCGGGCATTGACGATTTTAGATGGTCACAGGGTACCTACACTTGGGTACCCTATTTGCTTTATATAAATCTCTGCAAGGCTGACCCAGAAGCAATAAATAAGGGTGATAAGTTATTAGCTTCACTACAATGCCATAATTCAAATCCGACCGTCGCCGACTATGTCAACAGTTTTGAGATTGCTTTCTAAACCTCATTTTAATCCAACATTCTCAGCATATCAATAATTAGGTGCTATTTAGTTTTATTCCGCTGAATTAGTTTAACTTTTATTTTATATAATACTTTGTTAATCAATTGTTTAATTGCTTTTCTTGCTTGGGATCATTTTTTGTCATCTATATAGAATTTCACAAAAAATTAAGCATATGAATGAGATAAAATACGAGCCAGGTACCGGGGAGCCCGATGCTTTTAACTTCTATGAAGATGGAAGGAAAATAGGCGTTATGAATGTTGAGACAGATGGTAGGGACCTTACGGTTTTACACACTGAAGTAGAAAAGGAATCGAATGGAAAAGGATACGCCGGCCAGTTGATTCAGGCAATGGTGGATTACGCTCGAAAAAAGGAGCTTAAGGTAATTCCACTTTGTCCTTTTGTAAGAGCAAAATTTCGCAAGGAGCCTGAGCTATATGTGGATATTTGGAAATGATGACCAGTGAATCCGGTATTTATTTTTACCTGCATAGAAACTGTTTGGTCGGCTATTCATGAATATCTAAATTATTAAATACCCTAAAAGACAAAGTTATGAATCAGAACAATACGTTGCTCAAGGATTTAAAAATCTGAATTGCTTATGCCCAGGATGAACGCTGTTTTCGGGAAAGTACAGTTGAGATGCTAGAAGAAGAGGGGTTTAAGGTGCTCATTGTTGCAAGTGATGGACGGGAGCTTCTTGAGCTTACCCAGTTAAGCGAGCAAAAGCCGGATATTTTCTTGACAGATTTAAACATGCCCAACATGAACCGCATACAAGCCACAGCTGAAATTATCAAAAGATGGCCCTCAGCTAAAATTGTTATCTTATCCTCCGAAATTGACGAGTTTTATATCCGTGAGGCAATAAAGGCTGTTGCATCGGCATTTTTGCACAAAATTTCTAACTATAAAGATATCACTCCTTCATTGATCAATCTTTTTAAGACAGGAGTAACCAGCTTGGGCATATAAGTTGCGCTCGCACTAACCAACCAGGTGTCAATTACTGAATTACATCACTAGCGTTCTCAACCCATAATTTATTCGGTACTGCCTGCCAGGCGGCTACTCCCTTTATCAGTTCCTATTGAGCCACTTTGAGGCAGGCTGCAATGGTTAAAAACCTGCGTCGATTCATGACTTTGTCATACTGATCTAAATTAGCTTTTTTCAATATCCGGCCTGCATTTGATAAAGAAGTAGCCGGGATCAAATCCTCACAAAACCAGACCGTTTTTATTTCAAAATTAATCCCCTTGGCTATTCGAGCAAGAGGTGCTTTTAAATTTGCGGTATATCAAGGTTCTTGCGAAATCTGACGGGATTTCGATAGTAAAATCTTTTAATATTTTGTTTAAGTATTTGATTTTAAGCATCTTGATGTGTGGCATTCGGTTTGGTCGAGAGGAGTATAACAGATTCAAAACTAAAATTATGGTAACAACAGTTGAACACAATCCAGCGCCATTCAAGGTTGGTAACAAGGTGAAAGTGTCCGTGAAATTTCCCATCGGACATTATAGAGTACCCAGCTACATCAGGGGAAAGCAGGGAATAATTGTCAGGAATCTTGGCAAGTATATCAATCCTGAGGAAGAATCATTCGGCAAAAATGCGGGAAATAAACTCTGGTATTACATGGTATCCTTTGAGCAGACTGAGGTATGGCCAGATTACCAGGGGAAAAGGTCCGATACCCTGCAGATTGAGATATTTGAAAACTGGTTAGAAACTAATTAAAAACATCATATGGGAACAGAACACAACCATCCTCACGATCATACACCGATCGTTGAAGACGAAAAACCGGCATATTATGAAATTCTTGAGATAGCTATAACAGAATTACTGGTTGAAAAAGGAATTATTTCAAGGGACGATGTGCGTAAGCAAATTGAGGTATTGGACTCACGTTCTCCTGCACTGGGAGCAAAACTTGTTGTCAGGGCATGGAAAGACGATGCTTTTAGAAAGCGATTACTCCAAGATGGTAATTTAGCAGCTGAAGAAATGGGGATCACGATGTATGACGATACCGCCTTTACTGTGCTTGAAGATACCCCGGAGATCCATCACATGATCGTATGTACGCTCTGTTCCTGCTATCCCAGGCCTGTACTGGGACTGCCTCCTGACTGGTACAAAAATAAAACATACCGTCAACGTGCCGTAAAGGAGCCAAGGGCAGTTCTTGAAGAGTTCGGTACCATCGTGCCGGATCATGTACAGATTGTTGTTAACGATTCAACGGCAAATCAAAGGTATATGGTAATGCCGCTAAGACCTGAGGGCACTGAGGATTTTACCGATGAGCAGCTAGAGGCGCTGGTGACAAGAGATACCATGATCGGCGTATCGTTGTGCGCAATTCCTGAAATAAAACAATGTTCAATTTAAATTAACAGATAATGTCAACAGAAGGATTAGTTAAACATCTTCCCAATGATTTTGGGGGTACGGGATGTAGCGATGATAAAATAGAGATATATGAAAGACCCTTGTATCCATGGGAGAAAAGAATCCACGCCCTGCTGGATGTTCTCGATTACTATAAGGTAGTCAATACCGAAGAAAAAAGAAGGGGCACAGAGAACCTTGGATCTGAGATGGCAGCAAAGCTGACGTATTACGAAAAATGGAT
Source organism: Pedobacter jamesrossensis (assembly GCF_042650905.1). Lineage (NCBI taxonomy): Bacteria > Pseudomonadati > Bacteroidota > Sphingobacteriia > Sphingobacteriales > Sphingobacteriaceae > Pedobacter > Pedobacter jamesrossensis. Next base: position 88,559 of record NZ_JBHSBY010000038.1, read on the forward strand.
TGTTTCCGCGGCAAACTGCTTCCTGCAAAAGGGAATTTTAAAACCGGATGAAATCGCGCTGAAAACTAAAGAGGTAGGAGCAAGATATAATATTGAACTGTAATGCAGTATTCAGCAATATTGTTAATGCTTATGCTGGGACTAAGGCATGGCTTTGATCCTGATCACATCGCCATTATCGATGGTGTGGGGGTGAGGCTCGCTCCAACAAAGCCTAACTTGGCTAAGTGGACAGGAACATTGTTCGCCTTTGGCCACGGTTCGGTGGTTACCGGAATCACGGTAACCATTAGTGCTATCAGTCATTCCTGGCACTTTCCAAAACTCGTCTGGGATTTTTTGGACTGGCTTCCGGGAATCCTGCTCATCACTGTAGGAATCATGAACCTGAGAATGTTGCTCAGAAGCGATAACTATGGTCCACAAGGAATCAAGTGGATGCTGGTACCCAGACGCATTAAAAACAGCTCAAGCCCACTGGCTATTGTATTTATCGGAATTCTCTTTGCTATGGTCTTTGATACCAATACCCAGGCGGCAGCCTGGGCTTATGCAGCTACTTCAAAGCTCACTATAGGAAATGCGCTAATTTTAGGGCTTTCCTTTTCCTGTGGAATGATCCTGACCGATACGCTGGACAGCAGGATTCTTTTCAGTCTGATGCTTCGTTCGGCCAATAACGAGTCCGTGCTGAATTATCGTAGGAAACTCGGTTGGATCATTGTTTATGTTTCTTTATTGGTGGGCAGCTACAAGATTCTAACGCATGTTCTGCCGGAGTTTTCGCTAGACGAAGGATTATTGACACTTATTGGAATCTCGTTTTTTATACTGATGAGCGCCTTTTATCTCTATATAATTTACGGGTCAACACCCAAGTCAAAACAGGAAATAAATGGCCATTAAAGATTTAACAACTGTAAAAATGCACTTATTTCTCTGCAATGGAGGAAGCTGTAAACTCAAAGGTGCCGAAGATTCAACCGCTGCAATTAGGGCAGTGCTACAGGAGTACAAACTTGGTGATTTGGTGCATACAACGAAAACGCTTTGCAACGGTCGTTGTAAAGATGGTCCAATTGTGATCTCTATGCCCGGGGGAGAGTGGTTTAAGGAAATGAGTGTACCCTATGCAAGAAGTTTCGTTGAAAAATTTATAATCAAGGGAGACCTTCAACCAGACAAGCTACTTTATCTTCTTGGAGAAGGAAAGATTAACGAAGTCCCGGTTTCAGGAGAACTTGGTGGGACTTGACAAATTCCATTGTTTTCTGAAAATTAAAATATGAATTGATCTCTTACGGCTTAACGACCGACCATAACGCTTATTCTAAATACTAATGAAACGATTAATCTCGATCCTGGCTTTGCTAATCGCTGCTATTTCAGGTGTTGCACAGGAAAAATTTACCGGAAGAATAACCGATAGCATCACATCAGCACCGATAGTGGGAGCAACAATTACGCTAAGTCCTGGTAAAATTATAACCAGTTCGGATGAGACGGGGAGTTTTTTCTTCAAGCTGGTTTCGGGGAAAAAGTATTCAGTTGTCATATCTGCAATCGGTTATGATTCCAGAGCGCTTACTGTCAGCGATTTTGGATCAATGATAAATATTGTGCTCAATGAGAAAATGAGCCAGTTAAGCGAGGTTGTAATCACACCTGATGTTAAAAACCCCAACAAGTTTATTAGCGAGACAGATATCCGCTTTCGTGGGGTATCAAATTCGCAGGAAGTTCTGCGCCTGGTCCCAGGTCTTTTTATAAGTCAACATCAGGGTGGGGGAAAGGCTGAGCAGATTTTTCTCCGGGGTTTTGATAATGACCATGGCAGAGACATTGCCTTATATTCCGACGGTATGCCCATAAATTTGGTTTCACATGCTCATGGGCAAGGTTACGCCGACAGCCATTTTATCATCCCCGAGACCATTGATAGAACCAGCTATGAGAAAGGCGTTTATAATGCCGAAAAAGGGGATCTAGCGGTAAGCGGCGCTGTTGATTACCATACGGCTGATGTCATTGATAAATCCCAGTTCAAAGTAGAAGTGGGGCAATTTGATACTTACCGGATCTTTGGTATTGTTGATCTGCTCGGAAAAAAAAATAGTATAAATGAAAATTCATGGTATGCCGCTTCAGAATATAGATATAGCAACAGTTATTTTGAAAACCCCCAACATTTCAAAAGATTCAATTTCTTCTCCAAGTTACGTAACAAATTGGGTGAAAAAAACTACTTGTCCATCTCCAGTTCGTATTTAAACAGCGATTGGAAAGCGTCCGGCCAAATTCCGGAAAATGCCGTCAATTCTGGAGCCTTGGATTACTTTGGAGCTGTAGATCCCAACGAAGGAGGGGCAACCTCTAGGGCGAACCTGAATATTCAGCTGTTAAGTAAAACCGCAGGTGAGGATAGGATTAAAAATCAATTATATTACACTTATTACAAGTTTGATCTCCATAGTAACTTCAGTTTATTTTTAACCGATACGCTAAATGGAGATGAAATCAGACAACGGGAATCCAGAAATCTGGTTGGCTATAATGGAAGCTATAGACATCAGGGCTCGATAGGATCGCTCAAAACAACTATCGAAGCGGGCATAAATTTTAGATTAGATGCAACCCACAACACGCAAATGGAGCATACCGTTAATCGATATACTACCCTGGGGATACTTAAACTTGGAGATATCACAGAATCAAGTTATAGCGCATATTTTGCGCAGACATTTCATTTCAGTCCAAAAATTACGATGAGGGCGGGAGTGAGGTATGACCGTTTTTTCTTTCTTTACAAAAATAAACTGAGTTCGGATTCTACATTTGAGGGAGTGGGGGCTTATCGCTCCAAAGATCGGATCATCAGCCCCAAAGTAAATTTTTACTACACCATTAATGACCGTTCTCAGATCTACCTGTTTTTAGGCAAGGGCTTCAACTCTAACGATACCAGATCAGTGGTGGCATCAAAGGGGCTTCCGACACTACCTGCGGCCTATGGGATCGATCTGGGTACAGTCCTGAAACCCATGAGAAATTTTTTGCTCAATGCCGTTTTATGGTACAGCTATCTACAGCAAGAATATGTCTATGGTGGAGATGGCGGCACCATAGACTTCAGTGGCAGATCCAGAAGACTTGGCATCGATATTTCCGCACGTTATCAGCCCATTTCAGCACTTTATTTCGATGTGGATGTCAATTTTGCCAATGGTCGCTCACTTGACAGTGCTCCAGGCGAAAATTATATTCCACTTGCCCCTATCTGGAGCAGTTCGGGCGGAATGACCTGCGTTCTCAAGAGTGGACTGAACGGGTCAGTTCGCTTCCGGTATTTATCGGACCGTCCAGCAGATGAAACGTATAGCCTGATTGCAAGAGGATATTTTATTAATGACCTGGTGCTCAACTACACAAAAAAAAGATATGAAGTTGGCTTGACTATAAATAATCTGCTAGGTGTAAGATGGAAAGAATCTCAGTTTCAGGAAGAAACGAGGCTTCGGGGCGGACCCATAGATAATGGAATAACTTTTACCCCCGGTACTAAGTTCTCAGCACTTTTACATCTAAGCTATTTCTTCAGATAAATGTTTGCACAAACCTGTTTGGATAAAATAAACACGATCTGCTTTTAGTCACATTCTTATTTTGCAACCATACTACTAATTTTGTACAGCGGAATGCGCTCGCCACTGTCAAAATAACCTATACTGATTTGAGCCTCAGACACTAGTAGCGGTGGACTGTGCAAAGCTTTAGAAGATATTGAACGGATCTACCCGGTACCAAGAATTACATCGCACCCCGAAGTAGGTGCTTTTGCTGATGCGACCAGTTTTTCACAGCAAAAAAGGTAACACTAAAATAGATGTGAGAGGGATGTTAACCTTTAGTTACAGAAATATTCGGGTAAAATATTTGCTTCAACCGTTTTGGTCTATTTTTTGGAAAAAATGAACTTTTTCAAAATCGAAAACTTTTGGATCTAATAATCAAATACCTAGAGGTTCAACAGCGGTAGCTCTGATAGTGCTGTAATTTTTTTAATATTTTAGAGATACGGCCTTTGAACTAGCCAGTATAGCCGCTTATCATGCTAAAGGCAATGATTAGCAAAACAAGCAAGGTAATTCCAGTATACAGGATATCCTTTGCCAGTGCGAAACTAATTGCAGAAAAGACAACACGCATGATTGGGGTGGCAATAAGTATAATGATGCCCAACTGGATAATTGATTTGGAATTGAGCGATAGCACCCCTTTAAACATTTCTTTTAAAGGCACCGTATAAATTTTGAATGATGTAAAGTCACTAAAGTGACTTCCATGGGCAATCAGGTAACTAATGCCGCCAAAGAGGATAAATGAGAACGAAGTAATTACCCCAATCCTGAGCGCATTTCCGATGAAGGCCTGAAGTCCGTTTTTTGTCAGTTTTTTCATTTATTTATGCGATTTAATGCCTTCATAAATCATTTGGACGGCAAGGAGGGCGACAACAAAAGCAAATATTAAACGCAACAGTTTCGGTGAACTTATTTTGGTTAGTAACTTTGCTCCAGTTAAAGATCCAAGTATTACGCCAATTGCAACTGGCATAGAAATAACCGGATCAATATAACCACGCTGGAAATAGACCACTGCACTTGCAGAGGCGGTTACCCCAATCATAAAATTACTCGTGGTAGTGGAGACTTTAAATGGAACGCGCATAACGGTATCCATAGCAAAAACCTTTAACGCACCAGAACCGATCCCGAGCAGACCTGAGGTCACCCCGGCAAACAGCATAGCGAAGAAGCCTCCCACCACATTGACAACGCTATACTTTATCTGCCGCTTATCAAGCTGATAGGTTCCATTAAGATTTAGCCGCTCTGCCAACTTCGAAACATCTTCGCAACAAATCTCTTTTTTGCTGCGCAATGACATAATTGAAGAGAAAATTAAAATAGCGCCGATTAAAATGGGTATAATATTAACGGGTACATAAACAGACAATAATGCCCCTGCCATAGCTCCGGCAGTGGTTGCGATTTCCAGGAACATGGCCAGTCTGAGATTCGCAACCCCATCGCGAACATATGCTACTCCCGCGCCTGATGAGGTTGCAATGACAGAGAGTAGGGAAGCACCGATCGCATAATGGATATTTACATGCAAAAGGAGCGTTAAAAGTGGTATGACGATAAATCCACCTCCCATCCCCGTCATTGAGCCAATCAATCCAGCGAAATAAGAGCCCAGCAGGATTGTCACCGTTAATAGGAGTATAGTCATGTTCGTTAAGCGTTATTTAATTGGTTGATATCTATTATATGATTGTCAGCGTATTGCCGACTCTAAAAAATGAATTAACAGCGTGTTCTAACAGAAGGAGCAATTACCAGGCTGAGATCGAGTAGCAAAGGCTATCCCTTGATAGCCTTTGTCTAAGGAATTCTTGAAAAGGGTAATTAAAACCCACCCGGTTCATGATCAGTCATGCGATGGGAGGAGCGTCCATGGTTTCTGGTTACAAAATCAGTTTGCGCATGCCCATAAGAGGGAAATTCATGCTCGCTTGCTGGAATATGATCTTGTTCCAGTTCTGGATGTGAATGGTGATGTTGTTCTTCTGAACCCTTTACCTCTTCTTTTTCTTCCTCTTTTTGATTTTTTTTTGATTCCATGGGTCTATTTTGTTTTTGTTATAAGTACTAGGATAACCATTTAACTTTATAATCAAGCTATATGCCATTTCTTTATTCCGCTGGTATACAGCGTTATATCCTTAATCTTGCATTTTTTTTATTAGCCATATTTCGCTCTTTAGCCTCCAATTGATGAAATTTAAAGAAAGAAGAACTTTTTTTGAGTCCGTTTTTCCTAAAGCTTTGATAAAGAGGTTCTTATTGTTGAGTTCGATGTCTTCGAGAACAGCGCTGAATTGATTTCGTTTTAATTTAGCAGATGTTATCTTATCAATATACCACCCCTTGCCCCATGCTGTCCCAGCAAATCCAATTCGAATAGCCTAAATCTATCTACATACCTGAATTAATTGATGTTATTTCGAATGGTGTGATCCATAAAACGAGATTTCGCTAAAAGTAAATACTTGATTTGTTGGTAATTAACTGTTTTTCAGGTGTATAACTTTTGGTACTGAATTGGGTGAATGTAAAGGCAGGCATCACTTGTTTCGATGTGTGTAGTAAGCTTCAGCGCCTTTTAAATTTACATTTCGTAAACCCTTAATCATCCGATATGAAAATTTCCATCTCACTAACCATACTGGCCTTCTGCCTTTTTGGTTGTTCACAAAAAAAACAGCAGCAAACTGCTCTGGCTGAACTGCCCGTAGGAATTGTTTCAAAAAAATCAGTAACGACCTTTCAAAACTATCCCGCCTCGATCGAAGGTATTCTCAATATTGAGATCAGGCCCCAGATAAACGGCATTTTGGAGCAAACCTATGTGGATGATGGTGGGTATGTGCTCAAAGGGCAGAAGTTATTTCGAATTGAAAGTGCTCCCTTCGATCAAAAGCTTAAAAATTCGATGGCCAGTTTAAAATCTGCCAAAGCCTCCCTCGATCATGCGCAGATCGAAATTGACAAACTAACTCCGCTAGTTCAAAACCATGTGGTCTCGGATTATCAGCTCAAGACCGCGCTCGCTGCAAGAGAGAGTGCACAGGGTATGCTAGAACAGTCGAAAGCGGATATCGCATCAGCTCGAATCAATCTCGGTTATACCATTATCAAAGCACCTGCAACTGGTTACATAGGTCGATTGCTTCGAAAGCAGGGAAGTCTTGTTGGGCCAGGCGACCCCTCCCCATTGACAGAGCTCTCGCAGGTAAATCAGGTGCGAGTGTTTTTTGCTATGGGGGAGGGTGATTTCATAATTTTCAAAACTCAGTATCCAGGAAGGACACTTGAGGATAAGCTCAAAAACCTTCCGCCGGTTGAACTTCTTACCGCAGATGACAGTACCTTCGCAACCAAAGGCAAGGTTGATATCGTGAACGGGCAGTTCGACCGCAATACAGGTGCGATTACTTTTCGGGCGACTTTCGACAATCCCGACAGGACTCTGCGGGCAGGAAATACCGGGAAGATCAAAATGGGTCTCAACTTCAGCGGGCAGTTGGTTGTACCCCAGTCCGCTACCCTGGAAATGCAGGATCAGACATTTGTGTTCGTTGTTGACAACCATAATAAGGTCTCCAAGCAGTTGGTCAGCATCATTGGTAAATCCGGTGTAGACTATCTGATAAAATCAGAATTAAAAGGAGGTTTAAAGGCAGGTGATAAGATTGTGCTTAACGGTTTTGATCACCTTCATGAAGGTGATCTCATCAAACCGGTTCCTATAAGCAATGAACCCGTGGTTAAAAATTAATATAAGCATATGTTAAAGAGATTTATTGAAAGGCCTGTACTGGCGACTGTGATATCGTCTATACTTGTTATTCTGGGAATAATTGGCCTTTACAGTTTACCGTTAGAAAGATTTCCCGATATTGCTCCACCAGCTGTAAAGGTAACCGCTATCTACCCTGGCGCTAATGCCGAAACAATCCTTCGCTCCGTTGCACCATCTTTAGAGGAGGCGATTAATGGAGTGGACAATATGACCTATATCAGTTCAGTTGCCAGTAATGATGGCTCACTGGTGATCTCCATTTTTTTCAAAAAGGGAACCGATCCGGACCAGGCAGCAGTGAATGTACAGAACCGTGTCTCCCAGGCAACAAGCCAGCTTCCGCCGGAAGTGGTACAAAGAGGTATAATTACCTCCAAACAGGAAAACAGTATACTTATGGTAGAAACCATATATAGTGATAAATCCGGTCAGTATGATCAGAAGTTTTTGACCAATTACGCTAATATTAATATCATACCCGATTTAAAGCGTATAGAGGGAGTGGGTCAGGCCTTCATTATAGGAGGAAATAAGGAGTATTCCATGAGGATTTGGTTAAAACCGAGCAAAATGGCGGCTTATCATCTTTCCACCAGGGAAGTGCTGGAAGCGATAGATGATCAGAATTTAGAAGCTGCACCAGGAAAGTTCGGAGAGGACAGTAGGGAATCTTTTGAATATGTTATAAAATATGAAGGAAAACTAAACAGGCCTGCCGAATATGAAGACTTTGTCATCAGGGCAAACCCGGACGGCTCTACATTGCGACTCAAAGATGTATCCCGGGTCGAATTTGGTTCATATACCTATAACAGCGTAAATACAGTAAGTGGTAAGCCCGGAATTACCCTAGCCTTGACACAATTGCCAGGTTCCAATGCAAATGAGATTCAGATCCAGGCCAACAAATTATTGAGTGATGCGAGTAAAAATTATCCAAAGGGCGTTCATAACCTGGCCATTTATAACACGAAGACCGCGCTTGATACTTCCATAGAACAGGTAAAACATACGTTGATCGAAGCCTTCATCCTGGTTTTTATTGTCGTGTATTTGTTTCTTCAGGATTTCCGCTCTACGCTTATACCTGCGATTGCCGTACCCGTAGCGATAATCGGGACATTTTTTTTCATGGATATTTTTGGTTTTACCATTAATCTTTTGACTCTATTTGCGTTGGTGTTAGCCATTGGTATTGTCGTCGATGACGCCATTGTGGTCGTAGAGGCTGTACACTCAAAGATGGAACACGAAAAACTTGCTCCTGCCGAGGCTACTTTAGCCGCGATGCATGAAATCTCGGGTGCCATTGTCTCCATAACGTTAGTGATGGCCGCAGTGTTTCTTCCAGTTGGTCTGATAAAAGGTTCAACAGGCTTATTCTACAGGCAATTTGCTTTCACACTTGCCATCGCCATAGTTATCTCGGCGGTGAATGCCTTAACGCTCAGCCCCGCACTCTGCGCCCTGATCCTGCGCAGCCCACATGACCAGAAAAGTGATGGCTTGATGAAGCCCAGCTTTAAGGAGCGATTTTTCATGTATTTCAACGCCGCATTCAGCTTTATGGTTCAAAAATATGTGAAAAGCCTGTATGTTCTGATCCGTTTTAAGTGGCTGTGCTTTGTTGCATTGGGATTAATCGTGGGGGTAACAACTGTAATGGTTGAAAAGACTCAAACAGGGTACATACCGACCGAGGATGTTGGTTTTTTGGCAATTGCCATAAACATGCAACCCGGGGCATCGCTTGACCGAATGAAAAAGCTTTCCGCCCAGGCCGAAAGATCACTGGAGGATATGCCACAAGTTAGAGCAGTAAATACCCTAACGGGCTTTAATTTTCTGACCTTTTCCAACAGTCCATCCTCAACTCAACTATTTATTATCCTAAAGCCGGTCAGCCAGCGCGGACCGGTGAAAAGTATTCCCGACATCATGGTTGCTGCGCAGCAAAAAATGTCAATGGTTAAAGGCCTCGACTTTTTCGTATTCGAGTTTCCATCCATTCCCGGATACAGCAATGTAGAAGGTCTTGATGTTGTCTTACAGGACCGGACCGGAGATGCTAATCTCAACAAGTTCAGCGATATTGAGAATAATTACCTTTCTGCCCTGATGAAGCGTAAGGAAATTGCCTACGCATTCACAACCTTCCGATCAGACTATCCCCAATTCGACCTAAAAATAGATAAATTAAAGGCGAAACAGTTAGGCGTCGGAATTAGAGATATTCTTTCAACCATGCAAACCTATTTTGGAAGTATTCAGGCTTCCGATTTTAACCGATTTGGCAAATACTACAGGGTCGTAGCGCAGGCTGACGTCTCTGATCGTTCGGACCCGACAAAACTGAACGAAGTCTTTGTAAAATCAAGAAACGGTGAGATGCTCCCGCTAAATACCCTGGTGAAATTGAAGCGGGTCTACGGCCCTGAGACAGCAACCCGTTATAACCTGTTCAACTCCATATCACTCACCGCCCTTCCAAAAGAGGGATATAGTTCAGGTGACGCCATCAGAGCGGTGCAGGAAGTCTCCGCAACCGCCCTTCCCGAAAATTATTCCCAGACTTTCTCGGGACTCACAAAAGAACAGATTAGCGCTGGTAGTCAGGCTCTGATCATATTTGCGCTGTGTTTGGTATTCGTGTATTTTCTTTTGTCTGCCCAGTATGAAAGCTATATTCTTCCTTTTGCGGTAATTCTTTCCATTCCTAACGGCATCTTTGGTGTTTTTATAGCGATTGGTTTAACAGGCATCGAAAACAATATATATGTTCAGGTGGCGCTCATAATGTTGATTGGACTCCTCTCCAAAAATGCTATCCTTATCGTCGAATTTGCCGTACAGCACAGAAGAGCAGGTCAGACCATTATCAAATCCGCGATCGAGGCTGCCAGGCTCCGAATACGCCCGATCATTATGACCTCCTATGCCTTTGTTGCCGGAATGATCCCAATGATGAGCGCTTCAGGACCATCTGCAAACGGAAATCATTCAATTAGCATTGCTGCTGCGGGCGGTATGCTTTTTGGGGTGATGTTGGGCTTATCATTTATTCCGGTCTTCTTTGTCGTATTTCAGACCCTCCAGGAAAAAATCAGCAGAAGGCCTGTTGTATCAGTTGCAGACCCATCTTCAAACTCTTAGCTATGATGAACTTTAAATATTATTTCTGCACTTTGGTTTTCGCGATGCTCACCGCCAGTATATGGTCGTCCTGCAGCGTTTCCAAAAATATGCCTGCTCCGGACATGCATCTTCCAGCAGGTTTTAATAATGCTGCTGCAGTCATGGACACCAACTCCATTTCTACGGTCAGGTGGTCGGATTTTTTCGCAGATCAGCAATTGACCAATCTTATTTCGAAGGCTATCGAGCGAAACAATGATCTCCAGATTGCCCTAAAAAATATTGAGTCTGCCCAACTTATTTTCCAGCAGGTAAGTTCTGCTAATCTTCCGGCTTTGGGACTGCAGGCAACAAGCTCAATTAATCGCCCCTCTGATAATAGTATCAACAGCTTAAATCTTAAGCAGTCAATAAATACTACTCATGTCCAAGACTATAGCCTTGCAGCTTACATATCATGGGAAGCTGATATCTGGGGAAAAATAAAGAGCCAAAAAGCAGCCTCGCTCGCCAGTTACCTGCAAACCAAGGAAGTGAGAAATGTCGTTCAAACTAGAATTGTAAGTGAGGTAGCCAAGGGTTATTACAACCTGCTCATGCTAGATGCATTACTAGAGATTTCCGAAAAAAATCTAAGGCTTAACGACAGCACTGTCAATATTGTCAAACTGCAGTTTGATGCTGGGTTGGTGAGTGCTCTTGCTGTTGAACAAGCGGTAGCTCAGAGGCTTTCCTCCGAAGAACTTATTCCGGCATTTCAACAGCGGATCACGCTGCAGGAGAACGCCATCAACCTGCTCATTGGTGAATTTCCATCTAGCGTGCAGCGGACAAAAAAACTTTCTGATTATATACTGCCTGAACGCTTAAGTGCAGGTGTGCCTACAGAACTGCTCAGCCATCGGCCCGATGTAAGGGCAGTCGAATTCGAGCTTGCCAGATCAAATGCGGATGTCGGATACACCAAGGCGCAAATGTATCCTTCACTGACTATTACCGCCCTTACCGGATTAGATGCTTTTAAAGCCAGTAACTGGTTCAACATCCCGGCCTCCCTGTTTGGAAGCGCTGCAGCAAACCTCACACAGCCCATATTTAACCAGAAGAAACTGCGCACACAGTATGAGCTTGCGAAAATACAACGCGAATCTTCTATTGTTCGCTTCCGGCAATCTGTTCTTGTCGCTGTCGAGGAGGTATCAGGCGCACTGTTAAAACTCGATAAATTAAAAGCGCAGCAAAACATTGAAGCCCAGCGAGCGAGCACACTGAGATATGCTACTGTTAATTCACAATTACTTTTTAAAAATGGTTTAGCGAGCTATCTAGAGGTTCTACTTGCCCAAGGTAATGTTCTGCAGAGTGAGCTGCAGCTGGCCAACCTCCAAAAGGAGCGTTTAGATGCTATGGTGGATCTATACCGCTCGGTTGGAGGTGGCTGGAAGTAAGGGTTTTAAGGGTATCCTCTAGCATGTTGAGTGAAAGACTTCTGCCAACATATGCTTGCAGTCAGGGATATTTGAGGAGCAAATAGTGTTGCATAATCCCGCAACAAGCCAGTATTATTCTTCCCTCAAAATCTCCAATTTCTCTTAATAATATTAAGCTAACTTTCTTTTTGCTATTTTATATAAGGTTTGGAAAAATAGAAAGATAATAACAGCTGTAGTCAACACCAAAAGTACAGCAGCTAATAACTGATGCACCCAGTCAGGTTTGTGCTGAGCATATATCTGTGTAGAAATAGTAACTGCAGATAAGGGGAAGCTCACCGCCCACCAGCTTACCTTGAAAGGACAGGAATAAAGGACCATTGATATTTTGCTTCCAAGTACCAGCAGCAAAAAGATGTTAAAATAAAAAAGTGCACCCAGAATGGTATCGGATACTCCTTTGAATTGTCCGTAGACTGTGAAAGCCAGGGCCATCGGTGCCAAAAGAATTAAAATCGAGGGCTGGACGGCCTCGGGCAGCGCGGGCTGGAAGATAAGTCTGCTGATTATAATTGTCAATAAGATTATCGAAAATATTGATCCGATGCCAAAGGCCATAATTGATATCTCACTCATACCAGGCAGGTCGATCTGATGACCCACTATGGGTAAATCAAGCATACCGACAATCGGTAAAACCCAGACCGGCATTGCCTTTTCCTGTTCCTGCATATTGTCAATCCAGCTTCGAAAGACGTACCATGCAAAAAGAAACATACTTGAGGCGCCGAATATCCACATGACTTTTGCAGTCAGAGGGAGATAGGGTAATATCACGCCGGGTAGTAGTAATAAGCTGACGGAAATTGTCGCAAAAAAACAGAGTGTCACAGGATTTTTGAATTCTGATGAAACTAAATCCCGGTATTTTATACTTTTCACGCTATAACAAAAAGCCAGTGCGATAAACGACACGACTGCCATCCATCCAAATATTATGGAAGGTACTTCTGTAAAATGCCAGTATTTTTCTGCACGTCTCCATGAAAAGCACAATCCGCACAGTCCCATTACGCTTCCAAAAAGGCTGACCGGCATAAATTGAATAAATGAAATTTTGGTAGAGTTATTCAGGTTCATTGTTTTTGCAATCGTTAGTTAAAAATTTATTCCTTTAGGTTATTACAGTAAAAATTTAGTGCCAATGTTTATGTCGTTATAAATCAGTAATTTGTGTCTTTATCGTATTATTTGATCCTGCGAGATATCAATTTTTATTCTCTCAGAATGATATGCGAACAATCGGATCTTAAAACCAATAGAGAACAAAAAATAGATACCCACCTGATGACTCAAATCTATTCCGGGATTTAACTAATGGTTTGTAAAATGTCGATATACCGCGATATCAATAAATTCAAATTATGTTTAAATAGCTGTTAATGAGTTGTTTGTGTCTTGGCACTGATTTAGGATATATTGTACAAAATTAAAATCTTGCAAATTAAATCAATTTAACATGAAAACACGAAAATTAACCAGCTGGTTCAGGAATCTAATGGCTTTGTTAGTCCTTTTATGCACCTTTTGCTTTACCTCAAAAACTAATGCTCAGGGAATGCCTGTAAAAAACATCGTGATCGTCCATGGTGCCTTTGCAGATGCATCAGGCTGGAGGGGTGTTTATGAACAGCTTACCAAAAAGGGCTATAACGTAACTTTGGTGCAAAACCCATGTACCTCGCTAAAGGAAGATGTTGAGGCCGCAAATTTTGCGATAGACAAGATGGACGGACCAGTTGTGCTTGTTGGACATTCATATGGTGGAACAGTAATTACTCAAGCGGGGGCCAACGCAAAAGTTGTGGCGCTTGTCTACGTAAATGCTTTTCAGCCGGAAGTGGGCGAAAATACCCTGGACCTTGCTGGAAGTGCACCTCCAAAACCGGAAAATGGTCTGATGGCACCTGATCAAAAAGGTAATGTTTATTATGAAAAAGCGAAGTTTCACGCAGGTTTTTGCGCCGATGTAAATAAGGAAACAGCTGAGTTTATGTTCGCATCCTCAGGATTTATTCCTGCTTCTGCTTTCGCAGCACGCGTGACCGAAGCCGCCTGGAAAAACAAGCCAACATTTGGAATATCAGCCTCGGATGACAAGAGCATCAATCCGGTTATTACCCTCAACGGCTACAAAAGATCAAATAGTGTTGTAACCCAGATGAAAGGAAGCCATGTCGTGTTCATGACTCATCCACAAGAGGTTTCAGCAGTTATAATTGCTGCTGCTTTAAAAGGCGCCAATTAAGTATACTATATACCTTCAGCAATATATTTATGGGCAGCTTGATTGGGCATCTAAATTAAAGCCAGAAAGGCCTAATGAGGTTATAGATACATAAATACTCACTAAATCAACTAATATCAATAAAGAAATGGAAGCTAAAATTGGAATCAATCAGGATAACCTTGCCAAGGTTGCACATTCCCTAAGTAACATTCTTGCGGATGAATATGTGCTTTACACCAAAACCAGGAGAGCGCACTGGAATGTAGAGGGACCAGATTTTTACAACAAACACAAATTTTTTGAAGAGCAGTATAATGATTTGGAAACTATCGTTGATGAGGTGGCAGAGCGAATCCGTAAGCTTGGGCATTATGCTCCAGCATCACTAAAGCAAATACTCGAGCTAACCCATCTTACAGAAGATGATCGAGGTAAAAATGATGCCGTCAGCTACATTAAGGCTCTTCTTGCTGACCATGAGAGTATATTGATTCATCTTAGGGAGAATATCGATAATTATTCCGGTCCCCTAAGGGATGCAGGTACGAGCGATTACATCACCGGGTTATTGGAAAAGCATGAGACAATGGCGTGGATGCTTCGGGCGCACTTATCCTAATTTGTGAAATAAGTCCCTGCTTATACTATGGTTTCCTAAATTAACAAAAATCAGTTTGGTCTTTCAATTTATTTTCGATTTGCTAAGGGGCTGTATCATAAATAAAATGATCAGTCCTTTTATTTTGCTTAAATTTTTTATATTTTTTTATGTTATTTTTTGGTTTAAAGTGTTGATTTTCATATATTTAT
>NZ_JBHSBY010000039.1:0-502 GCF_042650905.1 Pedobacter jamesrossensis
AACTAGGGTAAGCAAGATGACAACTAATACCAAGTTGTTTTTATATCTAATCGTTGTAAAAATAGAATAGTAAAAAGAACGGTTTACCAGTGTGAGCATGATATTTGCAGATATAAGGCATGTAAAAACCATAGTGCGTGTCAGCTGTTCATCTGCTCCCTTACCTACCGCATACTGATAGGCTGCAAGGGTTCCCAGGGTAATTATAAGTCCCTGAACTACACTTGTTGACAATTCTTTCCAACTGAAGAATGTTGTACTCAATGGCCTTGGCTTATTGGACATTGTATTTTCCTCCATGGGCTCATTCTCATAAATTATAGAACATGTAGGTCCCATGATCAGCTCCAAAAATATAATATGTACTGGAGAGAAGATATTGGGATAAATCCAGTTCAGCGCCAGCGGAATAAACACCGTTAATATAATTGGGATGTGAATGGAAATAATATACTGTATTGCCTTTTTAAGGTTTGAATAGATCCGTCTGCCCATGGCAATA
>NZ_JBHSBY010000040.1:0-502 GCF_042650905.1 Pedobacter jamesrossensis
AACTAGGGTAAGCAAGATGACAACTAATACCAAGTTGTTTTTATATCTAATCGTTGTAAAAATAGAATAGTAAAAAGAACGGTTTACCAGTGTGAGCATGATATTGGCAGATATAAGGCATGTAAAAACCATAGTTCGTGTCAGCTGTTCATCTGCTCCCTTACCTACCGCATACTGATAGGCTGCAAGGGTTCCCAGGGTAATTATAAGTCCCTGAACTACACTTGTTGACAATTCTTTCCAACTGAAAAATGTTGTACTCAATGGCCTTGGCTTATTGGACATTGTATTTTCTTCCATCGGCTCATTCTCATAAATTATAGAACATGTAGGCCCCATGATCAGCTCCAAAAATATAATATGTACTGGAGAGAAGATATTGGGATAAATCCAGTTTAGCGCCAGCGGAATAAACACCGTTAATATAATTGGGATGTGAATGGAAATAATATACTGTATTGCCTTTTTAAGGTTTGAATAGATCCGTCTGCCCATGGCAATA
>NZ_JBHSBY010000041.1:0-514 GCF_042650905.1 Pedobacter jamesrossensis
TCATTAACAGATCATGTGGGATATTATCGAAGAAACCTTTAATATCCACATCCAGAACCCAATCATGTTTCCAACATCTTGCTCTGGCAGTGCCGATGGCATCCTTAGCACTTTTGTTGGGACGATAACCATAGGAATCCTTATGGAATATCTTATCCAACATAGGTTCCAGAATCATTGTTACAGTAGTCTGTGCAATACGGTCAGTAACCGTTGGAATTCCAAGCGGACGCAGACCTCCACCTTTCTTGGGTATTTCCACCAGCAGAACAGGCAAGGGCATATAGCTCCCAGAACTCATTTGATTCCATAATCGGTAGAGATGGTTTCTGTGATCCTGTTCGTATTTGAACAGATTCAGTTCATCCACTCCGGCAGTACCACCATTAGCCTTTACCCGAACATATGCTTCTTGTAAGAGGAGCTTTGAAATACTAAATGGTTTTGTTTTGATCATTTCTGTACCTCCTATAGTTTAACCCATAGTTTTCTTTGTGATAAAACTGGATAATAC
>NZ_JBHSBY010000042.1:0-547 GCF_042650905.1 Pedobacter jamesrossensis
ACGGTTAAAGTACGTCTCATTAAAGTCCTTCTACCCGATGGCAAGACTGAAATACTAATAACAAGCCTTTTGGATGCCAGAAAATATCCATTACACCTATTTGGAGATCTTTATTTTAAACGCTGGGGAATTGAAACAGAATATGGCATGCAAAAGAACTACATGCAGCTTGAGCTTTTAAGCGGGTATAAAGTCAACACTATACTTCAGGATTTTCACGCATCAATATTTATCAGCAATCTGCAGCATATCCTATCTATACCTGCACAAACTAAATCGGAAAAGAAGCACAAAGATCGAATCTATAGCTATCAGATAAATAGAAACATAGCGATTGGAAACCTAAAACAGCATTTGATAAACCTTTTTAAACGAAAAGATACTGGGGCTTTGATTCGGAAAATTGAAAAGTTATTTGCAAAATATATTGAGCCCGTCAGGCCCGATAGATCATTCTTAAGAATCGTAAAAGGTAGAAGAACCAAAGGAAAATATCAAACATGGACGAATTACAAAAGAGCAATATGACCTTAAGTTAATGACATTG
>NZ_JBHSBY010000043.1:0-561 GCF_042650905.1 Pedobacter jamesrossensis
AAAATGGATATTAAGCTGCTTTTTCATTATTAATTAATGTATTTTCGAACTCGATCGGTGATAAATAACCCAGTGTCGAATGGCTTCTTTTCCTGTTATACCATATTTCTATATACTCGAAAATAGCTATACTTGCCTGTTCCCTGGTCTTGAATTTTTTATGGTACACCATTTCTGTTTTCATCGTTTTAAAGAAGCTTTCGGCCACTGCATTATCCCAGCAATTTCCCTTTCTGCTCATACTTTGCGTGATTGGCATTTCTTTTAGTTGTACCCTGAATTCGGCACAAGCATATTGAACTCCTCGGTCTGAGTGAAAAATCAGATTGCTCGTCACTGGCCTATTTATCTTCGCCATTTGAAATGCCTTAACAGTTGTACTTTTCGCATCCATTCCATCACTCAATGACCATCCGATAACTTTTCTGTCAGCCAGGTCTATAACAGTGGTAAGATATAACCAT
Organism: Pedobacter jamesrossensis; assembly: GCF_042650905.1. Lineage (NCBI taxonomy): Bacteria > Pseudomonadati > Bacteroidota > Sphingobacteriia > Sphingobacteriales > Sphingobacteriaceae > Pedobacter > Pedobacter jamesrossensis. Next base: position 465 of record NZ_JBHSBY010000043.1, read on the forward strand.
CCCTCTGCTGTTTGAATGTAGGTTAAGTCGGAAACCCATTTTTCCCCAATTCTTGCAGCATAAAAATCCCTGTTCAAGATATTTTCAGCTACCGGAT
>NZ_JBHSBY010000044.1:0-565 GCF_042650905.1 Pedobacter jamesrossensis
AGCGTGAGGGCTATGAGTTTATACTTGGAGCCAGGATAAAGAATGAAAAGCAAATTCTTCAAAAACAGATATTGAGTCTCAAACTAAAAAATGGAGAAAGTGCAATATTGAAAAAAGATGAGCACACGAATTTAGTAATTAGCTACTCACTTTCCAGGCACAAGAAAGACCAGGCAAACAGGGAGAAAGGACTGCGTAAACTTGAAAAGCAAATCAGTTCCGGTAAACTAACAAAATCCCATATAAATAATAGGGGTTACAATAAATATCTAAAGCTTAAGGGCGAGATTAATGTCGAGATTGATAAAGAAAAGTTTAATGCAGATGGCAAATGGGATGGATTAAAAGGCTATCTAACCAATACCGGGCTGAATAAAAGCGAGGTGATTGAAAACTATAGCCATCTGTGGCGAATTGAAAAGGCTTTCCGGATTTCCAAACATGATTTGAAGATTAGGCCAATTTATCACAGATTACATCATCGAATCGAAGCCCATGTTTGTATCGCTTTCGTAGCTTACAAAGTATTTAAGGAACTGGAAAGACAATTATATCAAAAGGGCGC
>NZ_JBHSBY010000045.1:0-566 GCF_042650905.1 Pedobacter jamesrossensis
ATTGGAAATGCATCCGGAGAAAACTAGAATAGTTTACTGCGGGAAAGCAAATCCGATAATAACACCAACTTTTATTGCATTCGACTTTCTGGGATACACTTTTAGAAGGCGGAAAGCTAAGAATAAGCAGGGGGAATACTTTACAAGTTTCCTTCCAGCGATAAGCAATAAGGCCAAGGTCGCCATCCGCGATAAAATGCGGACGTGGCAGCTACATAGGAAAGGTGGAAGTGACCTTAAAGGTCTAGCCTCTATGATCAACCCTGTTCTAAGAGGATGGATCAATTACTATGGTGCTTTTTACAAGACCGAACTCTATGGGGTTCTTCAACACATGAACCGGCTACTGGCAAGGTGGGCGATGCGGAAATACAAAAGGCTGAGAAGACGAAAAGTTAAAGCAATAAGATGGATGTCGGAAATCTCTGAGAGAAACCCTCATCTCTTTGAGCATTGGCGTATTGGAATCAGACCATTAGGTTGGATAATAACAGCCGTGTAAGGCGAGAGTCTTACGCACGGTTGTGTGAGAGGTTCGGACTGAAATTTCCCTATCTACTCGACTA
>NZ_JBHSBY010000046.1:0-571 GCF_042650905.1 Pedobacter jamesrossensis
ATTCAAGCAATTCAGTATCAAAGGCACTGCGATAGTTGAGCTACCGTCTTTCACCTCTGACTTAAACTGCCGCCTACGCACCCTTTAAACCCAATAAATCCGGATAACGCTTGGATCCTCCGTATTACCGCGGCTGCTGGCACGGAGTTAGCCGATCCTTATTCTTCTGGTACATTCAGCTTCCTACACGTAGAAAGGTTTATTCCCAGATAAAAGCAGTTTACAACCCATAGGGCCGTCTTCCTGCACGCGGCATGGCTGGTTCAGAGTTGCCTCCATTGACCAATATTCCTTACTGCTGCCTCCCGTAGGAGTCTGGTCCGTGTCTCAGTACCAGTGTGGGGGGTCATCCTCTCAGATCCCCTAGTCATCGTCGCCTTGGTGGGCCGTTACCCCGCCAACTAGCTAATGACACGCATGCCCATCTTAATCCTATAAATATTTGAACATTGGGTAATGCTACCCTGTGTTTTTATGCGGTGTTAATCCGAATTTCTTCGGGCTATCCCCCTGATTAAGGTAGGTTGCATACGCGTTACGCACCCGTGCGCCACTTTCTTAAGGAGCAAGC
>NZ_JBHSBY010000047.1:0-575 GCF_042650905.1 Pedobacter jamesrossensis
AACAAATCAAAGGAATAAGGATAAGTTCAGAGCCAGAGTGAAACCTAAAGTAACTAAAAATCAAAAAGATGCAATATAAAAATCCTTAACTTAATGACATTGGGCTAGCGCCGGGCATTACCATCAGCGATAACCAGGATGCGATTCTGATGAGTGGAAAATCCCAGGTACAGATCATGATTAATGATAAGGTGGTTAAAATGACGGCGCGCGATTTGGCCAAAATGCTCAAGGCAATGCCAACAGGTAATATTAAACAGGTAGAATTCCTAAGTAAACCGCCCGCTAAATACGAGGTGAACGGAAACACAGGTATCATCAACATCAAAACTGTTGGTGTGGTAAAAGGAGTCGCTGGCAACCTTGATCTGAGCACTTCTCAGGGGGTGAATAACTGGGCTGACCTTTCAGGGCTTGTTAATTACGGCGCAGGTAAACTTGCCGTAAGCGGTTACGCCGCCTGGCACAGGGGCAATGTCATTAAGTTAAGTGTTTAAATATCTGATTACCAACTATTTGACTTGTTTTTATGGGTTTATTTTCTTATATTTAACTTATAACCAATTAGTTAATGT
>NZ_JBHSBY010000048.1:0-576 GCF_042650905.1 Pedobacter jamesrossensis
TTTGCCCGGCAGGCCATCTCGCTGTTCGAAAAGCAAGGCAGGGGAAAAAGGAAGATGGAACAAATCAGGTAGACACCTACTATTTTGACGTTGAAAAGTGCAAGACCTGTCCATTGAGGGAGAATTGTTATAAGCCGGGAGCAAAAACTAAAAGCTATTCAGTATCCATAAAGTCCCATCTGCACAAGGAACAAATGGACTTTCAGGAAACCAGCTACTACAAGGAACAAGCCAGTCACCGATACAAGATTGAAGCAAAAAATAGTGAATTAAAAAATGTTCATGGATATGGCAGGGCGGATTCATATGGCATAGAAAACATGAAAATGCAAGGGGCAATAGCAATATTTGTAGTAAATCTGAAAAGAATATTCAAATTCTAGGGTTGGAGACTTTTTCATCTAAAAAAATCTTTAAGAACCCTAGAAAAAGCCACTAAGCTCAATTAGAATGCTGAACACAGCATAAACCGAAATATCAAATGACATAAAAAAAATAAAGCGGATGAAGAGTTCAGAACTCATTCATCCGCTTTGCAAAAACAAACTATTTTAAGTCCACTTTTTCAGTGCCCTC
>NZ_JBHSBY010000049.1:0-579 GCF_042650905.1 Pedobacter jamesrossensis
TTTGCCCGGCAGGCCATCTCGCTGTTCGAAAAGCAAGGCAGGGGAAAAAGGAAGATGGAACAAATCAGGTAGACACCTACTATTTTGACGTTGAAAAGTGCAAGATCTGTCCATTGAGGGAGAATTGCTATAAGCCGGGAGCAAAAACTAAAAGCTATTCAGTATCCATAAAGTCCGACCTGCACAAGGAACAAATGGACTTTCAGGAGACCAACTACTACAAGGAACAAGCCGGTCATCGATACAAGATTGAAGCAAAAAACAGTGAATTAAAAAACGTTCATGGATATGGCAGGGCGGATTCATATGGCATAGAGAATATGAAAATGCAAGGGGCAATAGCAATATTTGTAGTAAATCTGAAAAGAATATTCAAATTCTAGGTTTGGAGACTTGTTCATCTAAAAAAATCTTTCAGAACCGTAGAAAAAGCCACTAAGCTCAATTAAGAAAATGCTGAACACAGCATAAACCTAAATATCAAATAACGTAAAAAAAAGAAAGCGGATGAAGAGTTCAGCACTCATTCATCCGCTTTGCAAAAACAGACTATTTTAAGTCCACTTTTTCAGTGCCCTC
>NZ_JBHSBY010000050.1:0-588 GCF_042650905.1 Pedobacter jamesrossensis
TGATTATTCCGAACAAAGTACACCACATTCCGAGGCATAGTGCACCAGTTTGGTTCTGGCTTTAGCACTAACTTTTAACCATATCACTTTTGGACAAAGCGATATTCTGTAAACTTAATGATTTTTTTTATTTCTCATAGATTTACCCATAAGTGCGATTCTGTGAGCAGATGCTGACAACCTGTCCATAATTGCATCTGCAAGTGTGGGTTCATCTATAAAGTTATACCAGTTATCCACTGGCAGCTGCGAGGTTATTATTGTCGCGCCGTTGCCATACCTATCCTCCAGAATATCAAGTATTGCTATCCTGGCATCATTGCTCAGAGGCTTAAGCCCAAAGTCGTCTAATATCAGTAGCCTGTTTGAGGATATCCCCTTAATCCATCGGAGGTAAGTCCCATCGAGCCTTGCCTGGGCAAGAGCATCCAGAAACTTATTCATACTGAAATACAGCGTACGGAATCCAAGTAGGCAGGAACTGCGTCCCAGTGCACAGGCAAGGAAACTTTTGCCGCACCCGGTAGCGCCGGTAATGAGCACATTTTCACCACGTTCAATGAAAGTGCCGTCTGAGAGTCTCAGTAC
>NZ_JBHSBY010000051.1:0-590 GCF_042650905.1 Pedobacter jamesrossensis
GACTCCTTGTCCTGAATTGGCAACTGAGCATAATTACGCTCGTTTTTATCCTTTTGGTCCCATGTCCGGTTGTAGATAATTACCGAGGAAAGGCCCTGGATGGATGAGCTTTCAGCATCCACGACCAGCATGGGATGACAAAAAAAGCCCGGGACAGCTTTGTTTCCGGTCGGGCCGATATTTGGATCCAGTTCGCCCAACTTGTTTCTGATGCCACGATAATTGAATTCTGTAGTATCCTGAATGCACAGTACATGTTTAAGTGAATTTAACGTGCTATTGCAAAGCCGATAGCCACCTTCCAGGATATCATCATGTTCCAATCGCTTGTTCGATAGCATACGATAGAAGGCAGCTTTTAAGGAATGGGTTGGAGCTAACCGATTGATGACTGCTGTTCCCGAAGATAACAATTCTGACAAACAATTTTCTAATCTAACTGAAATGCGGTTATCTGGTAAAAAACCTTTATAAACACCTGAATAACAATGATTTAACATGGTTAAAAATACGAAAAATAATCCGTATATGGTTGATATTCAGTGTGTTACATCTTATTTATTTAATGATAAATGTGTGTAAGGATTAGC
>NZ_JBHSBY010000052.1:0-606 GCF_042650905.1 Pedobacter jamesrossensis
TTCGACTCCGCTATCATTGATGTTATACAAACTGATATTTTTAACCATCTAAAATCTAAGTCGCTCCATGGTCTGTGTCTTCACAGAACATAATCATGCGTACTTTGTGGTTTGTTTCTTTTGTTGGCAAAGAAAAAGGCCCGTTGGGCGAAAATAATAAACACTCCGTCCTACGGACAGCCCTCTGAAATAGGGGAATTGTACCTTGCAGAAGTTTAAATGTTATTCATATAGATTTGTGAAATAAACTGTTCCTCAGGATGAACGGCTGGTGAGGCTAGGATTAATGCTTGACTAGGCTAGAATGTTTAGCATTGTCTTTCGACTCCGCTATCATTGATGTTATACAAACTGATATTTTTAACCATCTAAAATCTAAGCTGCTCCATGGTCTGTGTCTTCACAGAACATAATCATGCGTACTTCGTAGTTTTGTTTCTTTTGTTGGCAAAGAAAAAGGCCCGTTGGGCGAAAATAATAAACACCCCGTCCTACGGACAGCCCTCTGAAATAGGGGAATTGTACCTTGCAGAAGTTAAATGTTATTCATATAGATTTGTGAAATAAACTGTTCCTCAGGATGAACGGGTGGTGAGGCTAGGATTA
>NZ_JBHSBY010000053.1:0-665 GCF_042650905.1 Pedobacter jamesrossensis
AGCATTCAGATCACAGTTCAGAGGTGTGAGGAATGTGAAATTCTTTCTATTCAGATTATCTAAAATTTATGCATAAGATTAATCCCCAACTTTTTTGCTTGATCCATGTTAACCTCATCAAATAATCAAAGTGATGTAGTTAAGGCAAGGTTATATAAAAATGTTAAAGCATATTTAACAAAGCCATTTAAAACCAAAGATTTTGCCAATCTTAAAGCTAATACAGAGCTTGCTATTTTTTTTGATAACAACTTAATCAATGAAATATAGATACATTTCTTTGTAACTAATATGTTTTGATTTTTGTCATGCGTTTATTTGTAATTTTCGAGGTATTATGATATTTTTGAAATTAGAATATAATAAACAGTTAATTTTTTATTAACTGCTTCATTAGATGCAACCGCTTGTTTTGAGTAGAACTTCCCTTTTTTAAGTGTCGATTTTATTCAATTAAGGCCTGTGGTCGTGTTTATTTGTATAAATAGTGAAGATGTCAGGATCTTTTATTCTTGTTTTATAACGGGTATAAATTTTATTGCTGCTTCCTCGCAAAACTTAAGAGGCTGTCTCAAAAAGGCAGTCTCTTTTTTGTGGAAAAAAAATTAATTTTCGCCTGTTTAAATTTGGTTTATTGCGCTGAATTTCAGATATTTAAGTGTAAA
>NZ_JBHSBY010000054.1:0-783 GCF_042650905.1 Pedobacter jamesrossensis
TATTACATCAGTTCGACCGCTGATGGAAGGGCTGAACCAAAAGTGGTAAGTAGTCAATGAATGTTACCAAATGGGAGGTAAAAAGCAGAAAATATCGATCGATAACTACCGGCAGAAAGATAGGGCGGAACCCGAAGACTATGTTGGAGTGCAGACTTCCATGTGGATAACTGAAAACAACCTTACAAGTTTAGTACATACAGGAGATGGATCATTGGAACAGATTTTCTCACTTCCCAATCTGAACCGTGCTTATAAAAGAGTTATAGGCAACAGGGGTTCGGGAGGCATTGATGGGATGCAGGTCGGGTCTTTAAAGGACTATCTCATTAAGGAGGGAGAGTCTCTTCAGTCATCCATATTAAGCGGCCAATACAGGCCAAATCCGGTTCGTCGGGTAGAAATCCCTAAAGAGGGCGGTAAGCGGCTTTTAGGTATCCCGACCGTTGTAGACAGGGTTATCCAACAATGCGTTACCCAAACGCTGGGGCCTATCTACGAAAGTCAGTTTTCCAGTTACAGTTATGGGTTCAGGCCGGGACGCAGCGCGCACCAAGCGCTGAAAGAATGTGTCAGTTTCCTGAATGATGGTTTCAGTCATACTGTTGATATCGATCTGGAAAAGTTCTTCGATACGGTCAATCAAAGTAAACTGATTGAAGTATTATCAAGAACTATCAAGGATGGCAGGATGATCTCTTTAATCCATAAGTACCTAAGGTCGGGCGTAATTGTAGCAGGTAAGTTCGAACAAACGAACCTTGGGGTGCCCCAGGGAGGCCC
>NZ_JBHSBY010000055.1:0-785 GCF_042650905.1 Pedobacter jamesrossensis
AACCAAACCTTTAACGCCGGAGATACTACTAGTGCCCCCCTCGCAAGGGAGATCATAAGCCTGGGGATGTGGGCAAGTGAACCCATACCCTTTGATCCGATGGAGGTAGCACTTCATGATGCCTATACCAATGGGGCAGCGAAAGATGAGCGGTCTGAATACAAAATGGTTTATGAATATCCACTGGGAGGGAAACCTCCGATGATGACACACCTCTTTGAAAATGGAAAAGGCCAGCGTATTGTCGCTGCAAAAGGAGCGCCGGAGGCAATAATTGGCATAAGTGACCTCAAGGAAACCGAAAAGAAAGAGATCAATGGGGCGATTGATTTACTGGCAGCAGAAGGTTACCGCATTCTAGCGGTCGGTCTGGCCAGCTTTACGGGTAATGATTTCCCGAAGACTCAGCAGGAATTCAAATTTTGCTTTAAGGGACTTGTTGCCTTCTATGATCCCCCAAAGAAAAATATCAGTTCAGTCCTGCAGTCTTTTTACGATGCCGGGATAGCGGTAAAGATTATAACCGGGGACAATGCGGAAACTACCGGTGCCATTGCCAGACAGATTGGTTTTAAAGGGGCGGATAATGTTATCAGCGGTGATCAGTTGATGCAGCTCTCTGATCAGGAGCTCCAGAAAAAAGTTAATTCGGTGAGTATTTTTACGCGAATGTTTCCAGACGCTAAACTGAAAATCATCAACGCATTGAAGGCCAATGGGGATATTGTCGCCATGACAGGAGATGGGGTGAATGACGGCCCTGCTTTAAAAGCAGCCCATATTGG
>NZ_JBHSBY010000056.1:0-850 GCF_042650905.1 Pedobacter jamesrossensis
TTGCGTATCTGGTGAACAATGCAAGTTTGTATCTCCGTTTCTGGGTAAACGGCGTTGATTGCCTGTGGAAACCCATTCAGGTTATCAATGCAGGCGATCAGGATATCTTTTACTCCACGGTTCTGCAGATCGGTAAGTACGCTCAGCCAAAAGTTGGCTCCCTCACTCTGAGAAACGTACATTCCCAAAAGTTCCTTATGTCCGTGGCGGTTTACTCCAAGGATATTATAGACGGCATGCGAAACCATTCGGTGGTCCTCTTTTACCTTGTAGTGCATGGCATCAAGCCAAACGATGGTGTAGAGCTCCTCAAGTGGACGGGATTGCCACTCCTTCACTTCGGGTATAATCTTGTCGGTAATGGAGGAAAGCGTTGCATGGCTGATATCCGTATCGTACATATCCTTAATGTGCCTGGAGATATCACGCAGGCTCATTCCAAGCCCATACATACCGATGATCTTGCTTTCTAGGCTTTCTGCAAGGATGGTTTCTCTTTTACGGATGATCTCGGGCTCAAAGGTGGAATTTCGATCCCGGGGCGTCTGAATGGAAATCGTCCCAGCGGAGGTCTTTACCTCTTTGGAGGTCTTGCCATTTTTTCGGTTACCCGAAAAACGCTCATCCTGGTCAAGATGCGTATCCAATTCAGCCTCAAGGGCAGAATCAAGAAAGCTTTTTAGCAAAGGGGCGAATGCTCCATCCTTGCCGTACAATGATTTGCCCGAACGTAACTGCTCAAGGGCTTTTTGCTTCATTAGCTCATAATCGAGCTGTTCTTCTCTCGTCATAACAAACTGTATCTAAAGTTAGTGATTTTAACTTTTGACACAGTTTATTTTACACCCTC
>NZ_JBHSBY010000057.1:0-874 GCF_042650905.1 Pedobacter jamesrossensis
CATAGCTGCATCGGCAACCACTGTAAATGAGCTTACCTTGTTTCGTTCGATGAAGTCTTTAACTACGGGAATGATAGTGTGTCCCTCGAATGTATTTCCAGAAAAAACTTCATAGGCGACCGGAAAGCCTTCTTTACTGACCATCAAAGCAATCAGGATCTGTGGCTGTTGAGATTTGTTGTCCTTGGAAAATCCATTCTTTCGCAAATCGTCTTCTTCAAAAGTCTCGAAATAAAGGGTCGTAACATCATAAAACAAGATGTCAAAATTGAAATCATAGTGTTCTTTAGCAAACTTTACAACTTTCTCTTCAACGGCTTCCTTTAAATCAATACACTTTGGGGCTATCTTATAGTACGTCTTACGGCTATGGGTAATGCCAAAGAACTGTTCCATCAGCTCTAAAGAACGAAGTTTGGACGCAGGTTCAAATATCCGCATCGTTACCAGGTCTTTGAGTAATATGGGCAAGCTATCAAGCCCTAGTTGCCCTTGGATAGCACTGATCTGTTCCTGAAAAAAATGGTATTTGACACCGATAAAAGTGCAATGGTTAAGATGGAGCAGGCTATTAGGATTTTCGTCGGGAAAAATAGAGAGTTGTTCCGAATAGCTTTTTATCCATTCTTCTGCCAAAAGTAGCAAATCGGCAAGTGCTGTTTCGGTATGGGCCGAGCCTAGATGCTGTAATATAACCCTTTTATTGTCCTGATACCGAACTACCTGAACTGCCTTTGCATTGGAGCCTGTTGTAACCACCCTTATTTTCATCAGAAACTTAGCCTTAGTGCGGTAAATTTAATAAAATAAATTATCAATAAATTGATTATCAACAACTTAAAACCGCACTAAATTTAAAGGGGACAAGTCAGGA
>NZ_JBHSBY010000058.1:0-952 GCF_042650905.1 Pedobacter jamesrossensis
TTGAAATAGGCACTTGATGAATACTAATAAAATTAGTAAATTAGCTTTATGGAGAATCGCTTTAAAAGTTTATCAATATTTGAATTTCAGTCTAAATTTCCAGATGAGCTGAGTTGTGTTAACTACTTATCGGATCTGAAATGGGGAAATGGGTATATCTGCAAAAAGTGTTCCCATACCCACTATTGCAAAGGGAACAGGGTTTTTGATCGTCAATGCACACATTGCAGGTATATTGAATCAGCTACATCAGGCACATTATTTCATGATTGCAAGTTTTCCCTATTAAAAGCATTCTACATCATCTACTATGTTTCAACCAACAAGAACGGTATTAGCAGTACCGAACTGAGCAGGAAACTTGAATTGAGACAAAAAACCTGCTGGTTATTTAAGCAAAAAGTAATGAAGGCGATGGAAAGTAGTGGAAAATTCCCAATGGAGGGTAAGGTGGATGTGGATGAAACCTATGTTGGTGGCCAGGATGATGGGATTAAGGGACGAAAAGGCGGCCGCAAGAAAATAGTGGTTCTTGGCATAGAAAAACAAGGAAAGGGCGTCTCCAGGATGTACGCAAGAGTAATTGATTCAGCTAGCAAAGAGAACCTTAAAGGCTTTATGCAGCATCACATCAAAAAGGAGGCCATCGTACGTACCGATAAATGGGCGGGATACAAGGGTATGGAAAAAGAATTCCCGAATATAATCCGGGAAAAATCAGAAAAGAAAGGTAAGAATTTTGTTGAATTACATCGTTGTATTATGATGTTTAAGGCATGGTTAAGGGGCGCTCATCACTCGGTGAAGTATCTACAATCCTATATTAATGAGTATACCTATAGATATAACAGACACAAGATGAAAGAAGGCATTTTTGAAAATCTAATGAATAGAATGATCAAAAATCCACCTCACACATATAAAATGATTATCACTTAAACGCCTATTTCAA
>NZ_JBHSBY010000059.1:0-1075 GCF_042650905.1 Pedobacter jamesrossensis
TTAGAGAAAAACATTCATCCTGAAGAGTATTCAGGTGAGAAGTTAATTTCTAAAGGCTTTTTCGATGAAATCACCGTTCGTGATTTTCCCTTGCGTGGAAAACCTTGTTTTTTGAAATTAAGGCGGCGCAAGTGGCAAAACCTTAATAGCAAAAAGATTGTTTTCCGGGATTGGAATCTGGTTGCCGATGGTACCAAGATGACTAGCGAATTTGCATTTTTTTTTGAAAAGCTATTTGGATTCAAGCCCAATAAGCTGTAAAACGCTAGGTCATTTCTTTGGTTTGGACGGCAAACGTCTTGAGGAACAGTATGCTAGCCATCTAAGTGGATTTACCATTTGGGATCAGCTGGAACATGCTGATGACTGGCTTCTATTTCCTGAAAATATTGGCGAATATCTCTCCATTGATGAAACCAGCCTGTCCCAGGGAGAGTTATATACCGTTCTGACCAATAAGGGTGCAAAAGGTAAAAAAGGCGCCCTTGTTGCCATTATTAAAGGAACCGAAAGCGAATCGGTAATCAAAATCCTTTCTCAGATCAAGGTAGGCTTGCGTAGAAAAGTGAAAGAAGTTACTCTTGATCTTGCTCCAACAATGTCTCGTATAGTTAAACAGTGTTTTCCTCAGGCCAAACTGGTTTCTGATCGCTTTCACGTACAGCAACTGGCTACAGAAGGCGTCCAGGAAATAAGGATAATGCACAGATGGGAGGCCATAGAACAGGAAAATAAGGAAATGGAACTGGCCAAGACTGTAAAAAAACGCTGGGTGCCGGAATTACTGGAAAATGGTGATACAGTAAAACAATTGCTCGCAAGAAGTAGATACTTACTGTTCAAGCGAGAGGTTAACTGGACACCTTCACAATCGCATCGAGCAGAACTATTATTTGGACTGTACCCTGATCTGGAGCGGGCTTATAGACTGAGTCAAGGTTTGTCCAACATTTTCAGCACCTCTAAAGATAGAATCATCGCTTTTAAAAAGCTGGCTATTTGGTATAACGATGTCGAAGCCGCTGGATTCAAATCGTTTAACACGATTTCCAAAACAATCCAGAACAACTACGAA
>NZ_JBHSBY010000060.1:0-1125 GCF_042650905.1 Pedobacter jamesrossensis
CAGGGTCAACGCACTTAAATTTGGTTAAACACTTGCAATAGATACTGATTGTCCCATCCAGCCTTGAGTCTTTTAGTTACTAGAGAGCCCTTGGATGGATCTTTTTTTAGAAGATTTAATCCAATTTTTCGAATGAATGAAAAGTTGGTTGCTGCATTCTTAGTTCTTTTTCGCTGTCTATCCTCGTTGAAGACCATATCCAGGGACCAGTGCAACTTGTTTTCTATACCCCAATGCATCCTAATGTATTTGTTGAAATGCACTGCATCTTCTATGAAACTACTGATGTAATAACGCGTTTCAGTGGTTTCTTTCTCAGCCAGTATCCTAGTAGAGGTAATCTGGACCACTGATTTTATGCCCTTCCAAAAGATATGGTTATCAATGAAGGTCAGATCGGTAATTACCTCACATCTACGGCTCTCGATCCGTCCGTGTCCCTTTTCATTTACCAGATCAGTGGTTTGGACATGCTGTTTCTTAAACCGTTCCTTAACCTGATCCAATAGTTCGGATTGATTACTCTTTAGGGAAAGGATGTAGTCCGCCTTATTGTCAATTATTTTTTTTGCAATCTCCACCTGGGTGCCCATTGCATCTATGGTAATAATACTACCTTCGATATCCAGCAAATCCAACAATAGTGGTATTGCGGTAATTTCGTTACTCTTTTCCGTAACCTTCAATTGACCCAGGACAAGTTCATTATTGGATGCCCATGCGCTAACCATGTGGATGGGACTCTGCTGATGGAAGCTGTCCCTAGAGCCCCTGATGCTTTTTCCATCAATGCTAATGACCTCTCTATTGATCGACTCGCTCTTTAGCCCAGCGACCCATTCCACAAACATCTTTTCGAAAAGCTCAGGACGGAGTCCACTGAAAACACGGTTGATGGTATCATGAGAGGGGATACCGTTGGGTAGCTTTAGAAAGCGCCTTAAAAAATCGAATTTAGTCTTTCCAAAGGCTTCAATAGAGTCCCAGGATTCAGCACCGCATAGAACACCCAGGATAGATAGGATGATTATATCAGTTAAGAGATGTTTTTTGTTACGGTTGATACGATGATCGGGAAAACGTTCAAAATATTCGTGTAACGAGGTCTGAGGCTGTTTCATATAG
>NZ_JBHSBY010000061.1:0-1215 GCF_042650905.1 Pedobacter jamesrossensis
AGTGTGCACTTCCCAAAATTCAGACCATTTAAAAGTAGAATTCTAGACCGAGCGCAGCGAGGCTATTAGAAAAACTATTAATTTTAATTGGTAATATGAAAAGAATCAAGTTTACGGAATCCCAGATTGTAAAAGCAATCAAGGAACATGAGAGCGGCAAAAACGTTCATGATCTCTGCAGAGAGTTAGGAATTAGCACTGCAGCCTTTTACAAATGGCGCCAAAGGTATGGCGGAATGGAAGTCAAGGAGCTATCAAAGCTCAAGGCACTGGAGGAGGAAAACGCACGTTTGAAGAAAATGTATGCGAACCTCAGCCTTGTTCATGAAGTTTTCAAGGAGGCTGTAGAAAAAAAGCTTTAACGCCTGACGAGAAAAGGGATCTAGTGGATGAAATGGTAAAAAGGATTAGCCACCGTCAGGCCTGTAAATGCGTTGGATTGAACCGAAGCAAACATTATTATCAACATAAACGAGGGGATGACAATGAAGTAGTTGATGCGCTTTCACTTCTTGTTGAAAAGCACGTCTCCATAGGCTTCTGGCAGTGTTATTACCGATTGCGTCGAAAAGGGCTTAAATGGAACCATAAAAAGATTTATAGGATTTATACCTCAATGAGGCTTAATATCCGGCGCAGGGCAAAGAAGAGGCAGCCGGAAAGAGTCAAAAAACCCTTATTTGTGCCAGAAACGGTGAATGAGGTATGGTCCATGGATTTTATGAGTGATGCGCTTTGGAATGGAAGGAAATTTAGGTTGTTGAACATCGCTGATGATTACAACAGAGAGATGCTTACTATGGAGATAGATTATTCACTTCCGGCATTGCGAGTTATAAGAGCCTTGGATGAGCTAAAACAATATAGGGGGCTTCCAAAAAAAATAAGAATGGATAATGGGCCGGAGTTCATCTCGCATAAGCTCGATGAATGGGCAAAGGAAAACAATGTTGAACTGGTGTTTATCCAGCCAGGAGAGCCAACACAGAACGCATATATTGAAAGATTGAATGGGAGCATCAGAAGAGAATTGTTAAATGCCTACATATTTCACTCCCTGGATGATGTAAGGGAGAAAGTGGAGGAATGGATGGTGGATTACAATTACCATCGACCACACCAGGCATTAAACTTCAAATCTCCTGTAGATTTATTGCAGGAAATTTGAGGACAAAATTATACTTTTGAATGGTCTGAAAAACAGGGGAGCTTACA
>NZ_JBHSBY010000062.1:0-1483 GCF_042650905.1 Pedobacter jamesrossensis
TTAGTCGAGCCTTAAAAAGCCCATTTTAGATTAAATATTTTTTGAATTTGAATTTTTGAACTATTTATCACCGCAAGCAATTTATTGGTCATCAATATTAGGCTCTTAAAGCAGTTGAATAAAAAGCCAAACATGGATGTTTTGTATTTATTATACATTCTTTTGAAATTGAAAGCGGTAGCTGCTAGCAGAATGTTGATGTTATCTCCAGTTATTCCCTTATAAAAATTACGTCCTAAGCGATGATCTGATTTTAAATGGCCGATCACTGGTTCAATTGCTGCTCTTCGCTTAAAGCCGTTTCGTAGCTTTGTTTGCTTGTATTTACTTAACTTTTTGTTGTTGAATGGCTTGGGTATAGCTATTCCTGTTTCCCCTACTTTAGCTTTACCCTGGTAGCCTCTATCTACGGTAGCACTTTTCGCTCGCCTACCGGTTAGTTTTTCATGTTGATCCAGGACAGTTTCCAGGGTATGCCCATCGTATTCATTCCTGAAGCCCATTGCCCCTACAATTACACCCGTATTTTGGGTGTAAACAATAGAGACCTTGTTTCCAAACTCATATTTCTTATGTTCCTTACCTTTAGAAATACATTTTACATCAGGCTCGTGTAGTGAATATATTTTATTCTTATCTGCTTTTTTTTGAGCCAAAACCCTATTAAATAAGTCAATTTCCTCTGCATAAGCACCTTCTGGTAAATTTCGCTCCAACTCCCGAACCATTCTGCCGGCAATGGTTTTTACGCTCTTATCCGCTTTGCGGGCCTTGCCCTTGTTTTTGGGATGATTGCGGAAACGCTGGTCGATACCCAGTTTCTTTAAAACGAAAGTATAGCTTTGACGCTGTTTTAAACCATTTTTCTTACTGATGGATTGGCATTTAACAATAATCTTGCGATGTAGTTTAGCATCTGTTGGGTAGGTAATGTTTTTTTCCTGAACGGTGGTATCGATACTCACATGTGCTTGTTCTGCATCTTTTCCGTTGATACGGATACTTTCTTTAAAGATAAGCTCAATTCCCGCCTCACCTATCCGCTTGCGGAAATGTACCAGTTCAGATGCCTCACAGGGCACCTTGGGTATAAAGTTTAGCTCCCCACAAAAGTATTGGTAGTAATTGTTTTCCGACCATTGTTCTACCAGATTCTCATCAGAAACATCACGTAGATGTTTCAAGATCAGTAGGCCAACCATTAATCTGATCGGCTTGGCTGGTCTGCCGTTGTCCAAACAGTACAATGGCGCAAAGGCTTCTTCAAAGATAGACCACTTTACCTGCCCTGCCAAAATAAACAAAGGGTGCTTTTGGTTAAGCATAACCGACAGAGACGAATAAAATAAGCTGGGACCATTATCTACTACTTTCTTAGCCAACATATCGAAAAAATTTGCAAGGTTTGAAAACGAAAATACTCATTTCTTGCATATTTTAATGCAAAAATTATGCCAAATATAATTTTAAATAACTGTAAATC
>NZ_JBHSBY010000063.1:0-1754 GCF_042650905.1 Pedobacter jamesrossensis
TGGATATTCCGACCCATACTACACCACCCATTCCGAGGCATAGTACACCAGTCATTCCGAGCCAAAGTGCACCAGTTTTTGTTGAGGTAATTAAATATTCCAAGGCAAAGTGCACCACTTTTGGTTTATTGCAGGAATATTTCACTCTGCCATTCCGACACATACTGCACCACTATATTTAACCATATCAAGCAATTGGGCATAGTTTAACCCGTCAATTATATAGGTTTGGAAGCATAAAGCTTACCCCTATAGATATGGCGAACAAACTGCTCAGCATGAATAAGATTAGACAGATACTCATTTTCCTGGATCAGGGCGTCTCCCAACGGAAAATAGAAAAAGAGGTCAGGGTCAACAGGCGTACGATCGCGAGTTACCTGGAAAAGTTCAAATCGACAGGTTTGACTTTTGGTGGCTTGTTAAAGCTATCTGATGGGGATATCGACGAGATTCTTGGCCTTGTAAAGGAAGATGTAATGGAGGATGCTGACCCCAGGCGGGTTCATTTCCTTGAACATTTGGAATATCACAATGAACAGCTCGCCTCCAAAGAAGGCGTAACCAGGTTATTGCTGTGGGAGGAGTATATTACCAAGTATCCGGAAGGGTTTCAATATTCCAGATTCTGTGACCTACTGCAGGAACATAACCGGGCCTCGAAGGCCGTTATGCATTTTGAGCATAAACCAGCTGAGATGATGCAGGTAGATTTTGCCGGTGCGCCACTGCATTATCTGGATACTTCTACAGGAGAACTGGTTAGCTGTCCGGTGTTTCTTGCCATTCTTCCCTTTAGCGGTTACGGTTATGTGGAAGCGCTTGTAGATGCGAAGTTGCCCCAGGTTGTATCAGCATTGAACAAAGCACTCATCTATATCGGTGGCGTGCCCAAAGGCGTAAAATCGGATAATATGAGGCAGTGGGTATCCAAAAGCTCAAAGTATGAACCTGTCTTTACCGAGATGCTGGAGCAATGGGCCAACCATAACAAGATTGCGCTCTTTGCTGCTCGCCCGTATAAGCCAAAGGATAAACCAAGCATAGAGAACTTTGTGAGGATAGCCTATATGCGCATCTATGCGAAACTTAGGAACCAGACCTTCTACAGTCTCAAGGAATTGAATGCCGCGATCAGGATTAAGCTTAATGAACACCACCAGCTTAGTTTTCAACGCAAGAGTTTCAGCCGCTATGAGCTCTTCCACAATAATGAGTTAGCACTTTTGCAACCACTTCCCGAATCATCTTTCTCTATCCAGCACTACACCAGGGCAAAAGTTCAGAAGAACTATCATGTCGTAGTAGGTGAAGACTGGCACTATTACAGCGTTCCCTTTAGGTATATTGGCAAGGAAGTCAGGATATCATATTGTATGGACAGTGTTGAAATCTTCCATAATTGTACCCGCATTGCCATACACGTCCGGAGTTTCAGAAAACACCATTTCACCACGGTCAGGGAACATATGCCTGAAGCTCACCAATCTTTTTCAGATGAAAAGGGATGGGATCCTGAATATTATTTGAAACAGGCTGAAAAAGCAGGTCAGAACACTTACGACTTCATTCAAAAGCTGATGAAGAGCAATCCCGTGATACATCAATCATATGCTGGCTGCGCTGGACTAATGCGGCTCTTGAAAGCCTATGGAGCGGTAAGAATGGAAGCTGCCTGCAAAAGGGCACTCACCGGGCACAGGTTTAAATACACTGTAATAAAAAACATCCTTGACAATAATATGGACATGGTC
>NZ_JBHSBY010000064.1:0-1851 GCF_042650905.1 Pedobacter jamesrossensis
ATTATTATCGATATGAAGTTTTCCGTCCTGAAGATATACGGTAAGCTTATTCCAAAGATTCAGGGTATAGGCAATTGCCTTCCCGATCACGCTCGATGGAAGTACCTCACGATAATTTTGGATCAGCCATTCCTTGAATGTATTGAGTATCGGTAATGCCTTTTGCTGACGAATTTCCCTGATTTGCTCGTGGCTGTACCGGTTTTCTTTGCATGTTCGTTCGATCTGATAAAGTTGCTGAATCTGCTGCAGGGCCAAAGTAGCCCTTGCCTGATCATTCTGCAGGGATTCATCGAATTTGCGGCGCGCATGGGCCCAGCAGCATAACCTGGTTATCTGCTTATTATTATCAAACATATCATATCCGGAGTAGCCATCGGTCCCGAGAAAGCCACTGAAACCTTCAAGTATTTCCCTGGGCCCCTCCCTGGATCTGCCCGGCCGGTAGTCAAAATAAACCATCCTGATCTGCGGGGAATAGTACAGCCAGTGGTAGCCCCTGTGGGTAGTGCCCTTTTTGGCCTTGTCCATCACCTTTATCGGGGTTTCATCAGCCAGGATGTAATTAGTGGAAACCACCGCATTGAGCATCTGGTCGTACAGGGGCTGTAAAAGATTACAGCAGGCGGTAAGCCAGTCGTTAATAGTAGAAGCAGAAAGGCTTACCCCTTCGCGTTCAAACTGCTGAACCTGGCGATAGATTGGGAGGTGATCCACGAACTTGTTGATCACAATATGGGACAATAGTGCAGGTCCGGCGATGCCCTTGGTGATTGGCCGTTCCGGGAGCTCCGCGCACACTATACCACCAGTCTTTGGATCTGCATATTTTGGCCGAATATATTGTCTTACAAATAATTTTCCCGGTGTGTATTCGAGCTCCTCGGTGATTTCCTCCCCGATCTTTTTCATCCCTGCCACATCTGCTTTTGGCTGGATGATGATCTGCTCACGTGGCAACCCTGCCGGCAATGGCTTCCTTCCCTGGTGCAGGGTAGGTTTAGCGGGATCTTTACGAACATAGCTAACCTGTTGTATCTTTGGGTCAGGGAATATGGCATCAGGTGAAAAGCCCATGGTCAACTGTTCAGGTAAGGATGCTGGAACAAAGCGCTCGCTTTTGGAACCGAAGATCATTTTTTTAAGCTGGGCAAGCTCATGGGTAAGCTTAAGGATCTGAGCGTCCTTATCAGCAATGATGGCTTCATATTTAGCTTCTATACCATGGGTAAGCTTTAGAAGCTGGGCATCCTTATCAGCAATGATAGCTTCGTATTTAGCATCCTTGTCTGCAATGATTTTTTCATATTTGGACTCCATAGCATTCATCCTGAAAAACAAGCTTTCAAGGGTGATTTTATCTACGGTAGTGCTACTGTTCATTGGCATAAAAATACGCATTTTGAATGTATCAGGCAAGTTTTTGACCTATTTTTTCGCTATGTTTTTTGAGGTTAAAACGCGCTCTTCGCTCTATACTCCTTAGCTTTATTCCCTTTAGAATAAACAGCAGTTCATCACTGGAGATGGCAGCCTGACCGCCTTCGCTGACAGATGCATCAGGCACCTCATAAGTGCCACTTTCCAGTCGCTTATGATAGAGCGCAAAACCGTCTCCTTCAAAATGAAGAAGCTTGACCTGATTGCGTTTACGGTTGAAAAATATAAAAACATCACCCAGGGTAGGATCCTTGTCAAGCTCGGCACGAACCAGTCCGCTTAAGGAATCAAAGCCGGATCTGAAATCTGTTATTCCCCGATAAAGGAAATAATGATAGGCTGCAGAAACAGACAGCATTACTGCAATAACTTTTTAATAAAAGCCGGGTCGGTCTGGTTTCCATGAACCAA
>NZ_JBHSBY010000065.1:0-1867 GCF_042650905.1 Pedobacter jamesrossensis
AAGATCCATCCAAGGGCTCTCTAGTAACTAAAAGACTCAAGGCTGGATGGGACAATCAGTATCTATTGCAAGTGTTTAACCAAATTTAAGTGCGTTGACCCTGGAAATTATGTAACTAATCGTTTGATTCTATAAGAAGTTTCATAGCTTTCAAGCGCCACAATAATGGCTGGTTTACCTTCGAGTCTGGCTCAGTTCTAAGAGGTGCGAAATGACTTTCCAGAAAATGTTCGTAATCATTTACAATCGTTGCAGGGTTAAGCATAATTGGTTCTTTAGGCTTTTCTGCAGTTTTAAAATATTGTTCTAGTTCGGCGATTGACATGATTCAAAGGTAAGCAAATAGAGGTCTTTATTAGAATTACCAAGCCAATTTTTCTATTTTAGAAAATGTGAATATCTTTTAAGCTTAGTTTTGAATGGGTTATGTTTTTAAGTTTAATTGGATGCTTTAAGTTTTTGAAGGATTTTATAAAAACATTAAGTTAGCCAGATAAAACCAAACAGAATAAATTTAGTGCAGCTCTCCTTATTAGATTTTACAGAACCACTTACTGCATCTTATGATATCAGGCAATGTTTTATTGAGGCCGCTCATTACATTATGGCTTTGAATTTTCAAGATGAATTTGAACTTTTATATATCGATTTAAAAAATAAAACCGGATTAAAACTGATTCGGGATTCTGATAAAATTCTTTACCCGGAGATTTACGATCATTTAGCCCTTATTACTTTTTCGGGGATTGCAGTTGCAACATTACATAAACATGGTAGGGGAGTTGTTGCCGAGCAGCTTATTAATCTCCCTTATAATGCGACAATATTAGATACTGAAGGGCTTGGAGCACATTATCAGTTATTTAAAAAATACCTTAAACCTGTAGAAAGATTTTTCTTAACCAAAAAAATGCACGCAGAATGGAACACCATTATTAACTGTTTCGAATTTTTACTTAACGGGCCAGTATGGTGTGCAATTGAGTTTGTTGCTCAAATTTTAAGCATGTCGAAAGGGAAGGGCTTAAGTCATTTAGAGATTATAGATAAATTGTGTTTGCAAGATTTTTATCCTGATTTGTTAGTCTGTTTAAACAATTTTAGCAATAAGCGTTATCCATTAACAAAAGAAAACCTGAGTATGGTTTTTTAATAAAAAATCAGTAATTATTATGTATGCTACAGTTAAATCAAAAAATCATGTTAACTTGAATTCTAATGATTATTTTTTGCCTCTGTTTCTTGAAAGTTAAGATGTCCCTATGAGAAAAGCTATTATTGTACTAATATTATTCATCTGTTCTGCCATTTTCTGTTTTGCAGATTCTGGAGCCAATAGCTTTAAGCCTAATTTTTTACAAAATGGTAGTGTTGATAGTTTAAAGTATATCGACTTTCTAAATAGAAGGGCTATGTTAATGTACGAAACCAATGTAGATAGTACCTTTTATTATACCACAAAAGCAAGAAAAATCTCAGAGAGAATTGATTATGCAAAAGGCAAAGCAGATGCTTTAAATAATTTGGGCATTTTCTTCGATATTAAAGGTAACTTAAGAATGGCTCTACGCTATTATAATGCAGGTTATATCGCTTACCAAGAGTTAAAAGATTCTGCAAATGCTGTTCAGGCAACTATGAATATAGCCATGGTTTATGGCCAAATGGATAAAAATGAACGTTCCATCCAGTATTATAATAAGGCGCTAAATCTGGGGAAAAAACTATCCCAAGATTCAATATTATCTTTAGTTATTTATAATTAGTCGAGCCTTAAAAAGCCCATTTTAGATTAAATATTTTTTGAATTTGAATTTTTGAACTATTTATCACCGCAAGCAATTTATTGGTCATCAATATTAGGCTC
>NZ_JBHSBY010000066.1:0-1881 GCF_042650905.1 Pedobacter jamesrossensis
CCGATAGATCATTCTTAAGAATCGTAAAAGGTAGAAGAACCAAAGGAAAATATCAAACATGGACGAATTACAAAAGAGCAATATGACCTTAAGTTAATGACATTGGGGGTTGGGGGTGGTTCTATGCCCTAAGCTCCAGGCTTGCCTCGGCTTACCGCCGCCGAGGGGCTCTTTCTTTTGTCTTGATACAAAAGAAACAAAAAATCAAGGCTTGGATCTGATGTCGGGTAAACTCGTTAAAGCTTTTAAAGCGGCAACGCATTACCCGATGAAAAATCGGGCAGGACGCGTTGCCTTGTTAGTGTTGGGTTGAAAGTTTTTGAATAAGCTTTAACGTTTTCCCCTTCCATCATATCCTATGCCGAAGGAGTAGGATGCTTAAACATGTTGCAGGGAAATATCTTTTTTACAAGCCCTTCCCTTTACCTTATCGCCTGTAGTCCCCCCTTTAGGGGGCTAGGGGGTTAAACCACCCAATTCTCACATTTCTCTAAGAAAAATTCATCAGCTTCAGCGCCAATTCCTGGCGTTTCCGGAACATCTAAAAAGTAACCGTTATAAGTTAAACCATCTACAACTGGGTCGACTAAATGGCCTAGCAGGGCAGTATCTAGATCAAAAAACTCCACATTCGGACTGGCTAATGCAAAATGTAAATTAGCACTCAAAGCAATTCTGCTTTCTAACATGCTGCCGATCATGCATTTTACACCTTTTTGTAATGCTTCTTCATGTATTTTTTGAGCACCTAAAATTCCACCAGATTTAGAAAATTTGATATTCAGGTAGGTTGTAGATTGACTGTTAATTAACTTTCTGGCATCATGATAATTATAACAACTTTCATCGGCCATTAATTTAATAGGAGAATTGATGTTTAGCTCTGGCAATTTATCATCGTACCAGGTTCTCATTGGTTGTTCGCAAAACTCGATATTGTATTTTTCTAAAGCACCTAGTGCAAATAAGGCATCATCAAAACTCCAGCCTTGGTTTGCATCCAAACGTAAAATCATTTCTTCGCCAACAGCCTCTCGAATATGTTTTACACGGTCGATATCATCATGTACCTTTTTGCCGAGTTTAATTTTGATAATTCTGCAACCTAAGCTTTGATATTTTAGTGCCGTTTTTGCCATTCCATCAGGTGTATCAATCCCAATCGTCATGTCGGTTTCGATAGTTCTTTTTGCTCCGCCAAGAAATTTGTAGAGTGGCAAACCTGCATCTTTTGCCGCAATATCAAACAGAGCCATATCGAAAGCACTTTTAATGGTGCTATTATGGTCGGCATAAGCTAACAAGTCATTCATCCTTTCCGGAATTTCTAAAGGATTTTTGCCTTTCAAAATAGCTGCGAAATCTTTTGCCATTGCAATACAGGTTTCCTGTGTTTCGCCGACAATCATTGGGAACGCCGAACATTCGCCAATACCATGTATGCCAGCATCGGTGTAAATTCTAATCAGCACATTTTGTGCAAAATGCATGGTTCCAGTTGCAATTACAAAAGGTTCCATTGGTATGCTAAAACGGTATATTTCGGTGTGGGTGATTTTCATTTTAAGATTTTTCTAATTCAAAACGTTGTCTATCCGTTTCTATTAATGTTTTTAACTCTTCTTCTTTAGGGAGATAAAGTAAATATTTACTTGCAAATAATTTGTTTTTATCATTCAATATTGAATATTTCACAATGGTTTCGTCTTTTTCAGAACAAAGTAAAAGGCCAATAGTTGGGTTGTCGTCATGGCCTTTCTTTAAATCATCATACATTCGTAAGCAGCCTACCAAGTACATCTTTTAAATAACTTTCGCGATGTTTTTCTTTGCATAAAAGAAATATATGAGAACATCAGAAGAAAAAATGTTAGCAGTTGA
>NZ_JBHSBY010000067.1:0-1989 GCF_042650905.1 Pedobacter jamesrossensis
AAGCTATATGAAACCAGGCCTTTAAAATAAAAAAGTTCTTAGGCAGAAATTAACATTTTGTGGATAACACAACGAATTTTAGAAAATTTTATGCGTTGACCCTGACATAATTTCTAAAAAATTATTATTTAGAAAGATAAACTTCAGAAAGCTGATTAGATAAATATTTAAACGCTAAAGGTAATTCTGTTTCTGGATGTTCGATAGCGCCTTCCATAAAAATAAAGCCATGGTAGTTAATTTCCTTTAAAGCTTTTAGATAAGGCTTAAAGTCATCTCCCATAACGCCAGGTAAACTACGTTTTTCTTTTTCCGCTATTTCGCAAAATGTAATTAGCGAGCCTGCATTTACAATTTCCTGAGGAGACTCGTTTTCCCGCATCATGTGGAAAATATCTGCATTCAACTTAAATGCCGGATGATTTACCCTGCGTACCACTTCTGCAGCAGACTTTAAAGAGCTAAGAAAATTGGTTTCCTTCGATTGTAGATTTTCTAGTAGAATAGTTACATTATATTTTTCCGCAAGTAATGCCAGTTTTTTACAAAGTGTAACAAAATCATTTTTAGCTTTTTCCTGACTATAATCTAAGGGTATACTTCTCGCACCCGAGCTACCCAGAATTATATACTTTATCCCAGCCTTTCCTGCTCTAAATAATACGGTATCGGCATAACCGATAACTTTATTTTCATCTACCGAGGGTCCTGCTATTTTAATTGTTGCAGGAAAAAACAGATTGCAACTAATTACCTTGCACCTGGCTTTATTAATTTTTTCAACGCTGGCTAAAAAATCAGACTCTTTTAATAGTGGAGAAAGCAGGTTTGGTACAGATTCACCAAGCATTGTAAAGCCTGAAGCATGGGCCAAACTATCTCTGCTTAATGGTGATACAATTCCTAATTTAGGTATTTGCTGGGCTAATACTTTATCTGCATTAGTTAATACCAGTAGTAAAATTAAATAAAGATATCTCATAGGAGAACAATAATTAACTATGCATTTCAAGTATATTTTGTTGTAGCAGTTAAATATATCGCATTACGAAAATTATGACCACAACGCATCAGGTAATCACCAATTTCTGTAAAACCTGGAGCATCATCGCAGGCTTTAAAATCGTCTAATAATTTGACCTGATCATTAATTTCATTCCTAATCAGCTCTGAAAAACTATGTTGCTCACTAGTTTCTGCCGTAATCAATTTTACATCCATATCTGATATTTGGTTAATTGCTATAATATTACGCAAAATCTAGCTTCATTTACTTTTAAGCATAATTTCGTTACATAATAATCTAACCGAAAAAGGGCTTATGAATTTTTAATTTCATAAGCCCTCTTCTTTGCGGTATCCGCAAACTTCAAATTTTATGTTCCCATTAAACGATTTTAAAAACCTGCCGCTTTCCCTCAATGCTTGGTGCGACAGTTTTTTTGTAGGTTTTCCAGTGCCCTAACGGATAATGCTTTTTAATTTCTAATTATGAAACTACCTTAGCCTTCTTAACATAGGAACTTAAAAACGTGCTAACCATGTCCGAAAATAGTTTCTTTTCTAAACGCCTATCACCTGATGATTTTTGATAAGCTTTAATCTTCTCATCTAGCTTTTTGAACCCGTTTTGTAAAATCATATCTTAACCCTTCTTTCTAAAACTGCTGTCGAAAAAAATATTGTGCTGTTTTACAGATGTATACACAAAAATCGAGCCATACATCATTCCCGTGAAAACGGGAACCCTAAAGCAATAAAAAAGAAAACAAAATAAACGCCTGCTTTTAAAGCATTAAGATGCCCAATCAAGTTGAGCATGACGTAATGCCAATAGCAGCATAACAACCACATAACGACACCGCCAAATTAAGTTATATTAAGAAGAGGCTGTCTCAAAATAAATGAGGCAGCTTTTTTTGTGTTTAAATAAATCTGGAGTGTTATCTGTCTGTTGCTGGTTAGAAATATTTTATTTAACCATTATTC
>NZ_JBHSBY010000068.1:0-2020 GCF_042650905.1 Pedobacter jamesrossensis
AAACGAAAATACTCATTTCTTGCATATTTTAATGCAAAAATTATGCCAAATATAATTTTAAATAACTGTAAATCAAATAGTTATGTGGTTTTTAAGGGTCGACTAATTACTTACTTGCTTACCCCAAAAAATTTAAACAGGAATCTATTGCCTGGTATATAAATAAGGCAAAAGAAATTGCAAATAAATATAAAGATAAAAGATCATTGCTAGCTATGGAACAGCTCGTTGCCGATCAGTTAATTGCACAGGGTAAGCGTGATGAGGGATTAAAATTGCTGGATAAAACCATTTCAACGGCATTGAAAGAAAAACTTTATTACGTTTCAATGGATATGTTTATTGATATGGGTAATCAACTTGCTGAAAGTGATTCTGCCCGTGCGGTGTCGTATTATCAAAAGAGTTTAAGTATTGCCCGTAAAAATGGATATCTTATTTATGGTCAAATTTTAGCAGAAAAATTATTTAACTTTTATATCGAGAAAAACGATAGCGTAAAAGCTTCAGTTTACAGTCGCCAACTTTTAAACTTTCATGCTGAAAAACAAAAGTTAGATAATGCCTCAGAAATCGATTATCTGGATTATGTTGTTAAAGAAAGAGAAGTTGATGCGTTAACTTTAAAATCAAAATACCAAACTGCGTCATTAGTTTTAGCTGCGTTAGCTATAATACTTGCATTAGCCGTTATCATAGTGATTATCCAAAATTTAAAACGTATCAGGAAATTGAATAAACGGATGATGAATCAAAACAGTATTATGAAGGATACGCTTAACTCTTTAGAGCTTAGTCAGGCCGATAATAGTAGAATGATAAAAATGGCTGCTCACGATTTACGTAACCCAATTGGCGGTATTGTTTCGCTTACAGATATAATGATTAAAAAGGGTAATTATTCTGCAATTGATTTAAAGAAACTTGAGCTTATCAAAAAGGCCAGCGAGAATTCATTAAATGTTGTTAGTGATATGCTACAATTTCAGAGCGAAACGATTTATAAAAACCCTGTTGATTTAGAAGAAATGCTGCAATACTGTATTTCAATACTCGAAGATAAAGCAACAGCAAAAAATCTAAGGTTAAATTTGATTTCTGATAAGGTAATTATACAAGCCAGTATTGAAAAGTTATGGCGGGTAATGAGTAATCTTATTTCTAACGCGATAAAATTTAGTCCTGTAGATTCCGAAATAAATATAAAGGTAATATTAAACGATATGAATGTGGAGATTCAGGTTCAGGATAATGGAATTGGAATCCCGATTGACTTGCAGGATAAAATATTTGATATGGGTACAGAAGCAAAAAGAATAGGTACGGCAGGAGAAACTCCATTTGGATTTGGTTTGGCTATTTGCAAGCAATTCGTAGAAGCTCATGGTGGTAAAATTTGGGTAATAAGTAAAGTAGGAAAAGGAACAACGTTCTTCGTCAGCTTGCCAATCGATTAAGAATATTATTTTTATAAAGGATGCTTAATTGTGATTCTCTTTTATTCATCTATGCTTGTGCCCAATAACGGAATCGACCCTATCAAAGCCTGTACATTGGTTTTATTAAGTACTGGGCAATATTAATTTTCAGCAAATCAGGGCTTATACTACTATATATGTTAGTCCCGCCCTTCATTTCAAATCCTCAGCTCATGCTTCGCTTTGCGGGTTTTCCATTAGGGTCGGGTTTAATTAACTTTTTTAGGCGTAAGGAATCAAACTCCAGTTTCCTTTCAAACGCAAAAAAAAACATTAAATCCGGCAAAATACCCTAGTTGGATTATTTCTTTATAATTTTTTCTAAGTGTATATCATACACTTACGGTTATTCGTCCATAATATTCTTTACAACCTTTGGTGTGTATGAGTTTTTTTTCTACTTTTGCAACCCGGTTCGGAGGAAGGGGAAAAGAGGTTTACATGTTGTTAGGGATATTAAAGAGGTTTAAATTATTTTAAAATAAACTTTGCGATAGTGTTAAAGATTGTTACCTTTGCAACCCGGTTCGGAAGGAGCGGGA
>NZ_JBHSBY010000069.1:0-2572 GCF_042650905.1 Pedobacter jamesrossensis
AAGCTATATGAAACCAGGCCTTTAAAATAAAAAAGTTCTTAGGCAGAAATTAACATTTTGTGGATAACACAACGAATTTTAGAAAATTTTATGCGTTGACCCTGCATTACCACTAATTATATAATAAATTTCATCTTCTTTTTGTAAGTGATAGCCAATGGAAGAACCTGGTTTTAAAACTCTTTTCCTAAATATAGTTTTAAGGCCTTTAGCATCGCCGAAAAAGTTAAAGCCTATAGTTTCTCCACCTCCGTTATGTGTGCCAGGTTCTTTCTTGGCTACTTCAATATCGTTTTGTAGAATGTATTTACTAGTATCGGTTATTTGTGCTTTAGTAACCGTAGCCAGGCTGGCTACAAAAAATAAAATTGGTAATATTTTGTTGATCATAGGTTTACGACTTTGGATTTTAGCTTTCAGCTTTATTTTTTCTGCTTTCAGCTTAAAAGTAAATTTAGGCGTTTTGTTTTGTTGTTAGCAAGAGCATAGCAACTTTGTAAGTAAACCGAATGAGTAGAGCTGAGGTAGCCATATTGCAATTCCTTACATTTTCCTGAAAAAACGAGGTAAATAATATGCTTTTAGGTTTGACTTTCCAGTCAATAATATTAGCTTTGCACAAAAAATATTGATACATGAGCGTTTTAGTAAATAAAGATTCTAAGGTTATCGTTCAGGGTTTTACCGGAAACGAAGGAACTTACCACGCAGAACAAATGTTAGCGTATGGTACAAACGTAGTTGGCGGTGTAACTCCTGGCAAAGGTGGGCAATTACATTTAGATAAGCCTGTTTTTAATACTGTTGCAGCTGCTGTTGAAGAAACAGGAGCAAATGTATCTATCATTTTTGTACCGCCAGCTTTTGCTGCTGATGCAATTATGGAAGCTGCCGAAGGCGGTATTAAAGTTATTGTTTGTATTACCGAAGGTATCCCGACTAAGGATATGATTCAGGTTAAAGAATATATTTCTGACCGCGATGTTACCCTTATCGGCCCTAACTGCCCGGGTGTAATTACTGCTGATGAGGCTAAAATTGGTATTATGCCAGGTTTTATCTTCAAAAAAGGTCATGTAGGTGTGGTTTCTAAATCAGGGACTTTAACTTACGAAGCTGTAGACCAGGTTGTTAAAGCTGGTTTAGGTATCACAACTGCTATCGGTATCGGTGGTGACCCAATTATTGGTACACCAACTGTTGAAGCGGTTAAATTATTAATGAACGATCCTGAAACTCACGGCATCATCATGATTGGTGAAATTGGTGGTGGAATGGAAGCTGAGGCTGCCCGTTGGATTAAAGAAAATGGTACTAAGCCTGTTGTTGGTTTCATTGCTGGTCAAACTGCTCCTGCGGGACGTAGAATGGGGCATGCTGGTGCGATTGTAGGTGGTGCGGATGATACGGCTGCTGCTAAAATGAAAATCATGCGTGAGTGTGGTATTCGCGTAGTAGAAAGCCCAGCTGAAATTGGTGCTGCAATGGCAGAAGAATTAGCAAAGTAAGATTTTAAAATTTACATAAATGAAAGCGTTTCGATTTAGTTCGAGACGCTTTTTCTTTTTTAACCACAGAAGGGGGCAAAGAAAAGGCACGAAGTGTACAGAGCAGGGCTTGTATTTCTGTCTTTTTTGTTTTCATTCGTCATTCTCGCGCAGGCGGGAATCTTATAATGCTTTCGACTGAGCCTAACTAATGGGTTAAATGAATGCCGTCCTGGTGGATTTATTTCATGAAGACACAACTATATTATGAACTATAGGGTTAAAAGCACCTACTTTGTATCCTTCTCATCCAGGAGAGGGATAGCACTATAGTACAAAACCCACAAACTTTGTCAGGGTGAGGTAAACACTAATCCAAATCATTAAACCAATAAACCAAAATCAAATCTATAGCGTATATTGATATATGAAAACGATGTTAAATAAACTATTTTTGATTTCTGCGGTTGTTTTAATTACAAGTCTTTCTGCTTGTGCTCAAAAGCAAGATAAGAAAGAAGCAAAGCAAGCACAGGAAACGGAACAAATAACACCAAAAAAGAAAATGAACTGGAATCCATTAACACCCGAAGAAGAAAGAGTAATAGTAAATAAAGGAACAGAATATCCTGGTACAGGTAAATACGAACTAACAACTGACAAAGGAACTTACACTTGTAAACGTTGTGATGCGGCACTATATCGTTCGGAAACTAAGTTTGATGCGCATTGCGGATGGCCGGCTTTTGACGATGAAATTAAAGGTGCTGTTAAAAAGATTCCTGATGCAGATGGTTCGCGTACAGAAATTGTTTGTGCCAATTGTGGTGCACATTTAGGTCATGTTTTTACAGGCGAAGGATTCACTAGTAAAGACACTCGTCATTGCGTAAATTCTATCTCTATGAACTTCGTGCCTGATAAAAAATAAGGTGGATTAGTTGGGTTAGGTAAAGGTGTGCAACAGCAAGTTGTACACCTTTTTTTATGGTGCGCCGGGCATGGCAATCGACTATAGGGTGCAAATCCCGAACACGCTTTGCAGTAGGAAGTGTTAGCTAAAGACAAGGGTGTCGTGGGTGACT
>NZ_JBHSBY010000070.1:0-3121 GCF_042650905.1 Pedobacter jamesrossensis
AACAAATCAAAGGAATAAGGATAAGTTCAGAGCCAGAGTGAAACCTAAAGTAACTAAAAATCAAAAAGATGCAATATAAAAATCCTTAACTTAATGACATTGGGGCTGATGTAGCCGAAAATACAGTGTAATTTGCTTTCTTCAAATTATTTATATCAAACGATTGATAAGATATTTCTACTAAGTATATCGTATAAATAGATATAAAAACAATGTAAATTAAGTTTCTAAATCGCTCTTAACTGCAAGCAATCTTGTTTTTTTTCTTATTTTTGAAGTCAATATAAATTACGATAAGTGACTTTAATAAAATCGATTTCGGGAATAAGAGGAACTATTGGTGGACAAGCTGGAAATGGCTTAACTCCGATAGATATAGTAAAATTTACAGCTGCTTTTGGTAGCTGGGTTGTTCAAAAAACAGGTAACAAAAGAATAGTTTTAGGTCGCGACGCTCGTATTTCGGGCGAAATGGTTAATAATTTAGTTATTGGAACTTTGCAAGGTTTGGGTATTGAGGTTATAGATTTAGGTTTATCGACCACACCAACCGTTGAAGTTGCTGTTCCGGATGAAAGTGCCGGAGGTGGTATTATTTTAACGGCAAGCCATAATCCAAAACAGTGGAATGCTTTAAAATTGCTAAACGCAGATGGCGAATTTATTAGCGATTTAGATGGTAAAGAGGTTTTAGATTTAGCTGAAAGTGCTACTTTCGAATTTGCTGATGTGGATAAATTGGGTAAAGTAATTAAAAACGATACTTACCTGCAAAAACATATCGATAAAGTTTTAGCATTGCCTTTGGTTGATGTTGAAGCAATTAAAAAGGCTGACTTTAAAGTTGTTATTGATTGCGTAAACTCAACTGGTGGGATTTTTATTCCGGCGCTTTTAAAGGCTTTAGGTGTAACCAGAGTTATTGAGTTGTATTGTGAACCAAATGGTCACTTCCCACACAACCCTGAACCACTTCCAGAGAATTTAACGGAAATATCTAAAGAAGTGCAAAAGCAAAATGCAGATTTAGGTATTGTTGTAGACCCAGATGTTGATCGTTTGTGTTTCGTAAACGAAGATGGTAGCATGTTTGGCGAAGAATATACTTTGGTTGCCGTTGCTGATTATGTATTGAAAAATACGCCAGGAAACACGGTTTCTAATCTTTCATCTACCCGTGCTTTACGCGATGTTACTGAAAAAGCTGGTTCAGAATACAATGCGTCGGCCGTGGGAGAGGTGAATGTGGTTAATAAAATGAAGGAAACGAATGCTATTATCGGTGGCGAAGGAAATGGTGGAATTATCTATCCTGCATCGCACTACGGTAGAGATGCTTTGGTTGGAATTGCTTTGTTTTTAACGCATCTTGCCAAGTTTGGTAAATCAATTTCTGTTTTAAGAAGTAGCTACCCTCAATATTATATCTCTAAAAACAAGATTACGTTAACGCCAGAAATGGATATCGATAAATTGTTGAAGCAGGTTGAAGAAAAATATAAAAACCAGCCTTATAGTACAATTGATGGTCTAAAAATCGAATTCGATAAAACATGGGTGCATTTACGTCGCTCTAACACAGAGCCAATTATCCGTATTTACAGTGAGGCCGAAAACGAAACCATTGCAGAGAATTTGGCCAACAAAATTATATCTGATATAAAAGAAATACTTCACCTTTAATTTAAGGATGTTACTGGTTTAATGAATGAAATCACCTTTGATGGTGCAATAATATAATATGAAACCATCATGATTTTGCCAACCACAAACACCAATGAATAAAATCATGATAGCTTCATGACCATTGAAAATAATTTTATACATATGAAAAAGGTTTATTTAGATAACGCGGCTACCACGCCATTGGATAAGGAAGTAATTGCAGAAATGACTAACGTGATGGAGAACTATTTCGGTAATCCATCTGCCATTCATGCGCTTGGTCGTGAGGTTAGAACTTTGGTAGAGAAAGCCCGTAAAACTGTTTCAGGCTTGTTAAATGCGTCTCCATCTGAAGTGTTTTTTACTTCAGGAGGTACTGAGGCCGATAATACCGCAATTCGTTGTGGTATTGCTGCTTACGGAATTAAACATGCCATTACTTCTAAAATCGAGCACCACGCCGTTGAACATACTTTAAATACAATGCTTAAAAATGGCGAAATCGATAAATTAAGCTTTGTTAATATTGATGGAAAAGGTAACGTAGATTACGCTCATTTAGAAGAGCTCCTTCAAAATAACGAGCGTACTTTTGTATCGTTAATGCATGCTAATAACGAATTAGGAACGCTTACCGATATGATTAAAGTTGGCGATATCTGCGAGAAATACAATGCGATTTATCATGCAGATACCGTTCAAACCATGGGGCATTATCGTCACAACGTTCGCGAGTTGAAAGCACATTTTATTGTTTGCGCAGCACATAAATTACACGGACCAAAAGGTGTTGGTTTTTTATATGTAAACAGTAATGTTAAAATTCCACCGATGATTTATGGTGGCGCACAAGAGCGTAACATGCGTGGTGGCACCGAAAATGTTTATGGCATTGTTGGTTTGGCAAAGGCTTTAGAAATTGCTTATGCCGAAATGGAGCAACATCAAACTTACATTCAGGGTTTAAAAGATTATTTAAAAGAACAGTTAATTGCAGAAGTTCCGGGTATTGGTTTTAACGGTGAAACCGATGCTGATAAGAGCCTTTATACTGTGTTAAACGTGTCTTTCCCAGAAATGGACATGGGAGATATGTTATTGTTTAATTTAGATATTAATGGCATCTGTGCATCTGGTGGTAGCGCTTGTTCATCAGGCTCTAACATTGGTTCGCATGTTTTAAACGGAATTAATGCCGATCCAAATCGTCCATCAGTTCGTTTTTCTTTTAGCAAATACACTACAAAAGAAGAATTAGATTACGTAATCGAAAAAGTTAAAATGGTGGTTAAGCAAAACGCCTTAGCTTAAAAAAATAGTTACTTATAACAAAAAAAGTCCCGATTTTCATGAGGGCACTGAAAAAGTCCACCCATAAAATTGTTTAAAAAAGGGAGTTAGAAACTATGTTTTCTGCTCCCTTTTTTGTATTTTAATGGTGTATTAAAACACTCTT
>NZ_JBHSBY010000071.1:0-3257 GCF_042650905.1 Pedobacter jamesrossensis
AAATATCAAATAACGTAAAAAAAAGAAAGCGGATGAAGAGTTCAGCACTCATTCATCCGCTTTGCAAAAACAGACTATTTTAAGTCCACTTTTTCAGTGCCCTCGTATGGACCTGCCCTTTTTTCATTTTCATCTAGAGTAGTTTGCGACTACTGGTTTTATCCAGTTTGTTCAAGTCTTTCTGGAACGAAAGTCGGATATCTAAAGATTTTAATATGAAACTAGAAAATAAGATCGCCATTATAACTGGCGCAGGTTCCGGAATCGGCAAACAGCAGGCTCTATTATTTGCCAAAGAAGGCGCAAATGTGATCGCAGTCGACATGAGTCTTGAAAATCTGGAAAATGTAGTATCGGAAATTTTAGCTGCCGATGGCCTTGGGGAAGCAAAACAACTTGATGTTACAAATCAGTTGGAAGTAAAAGCCCTTATTGGATATGTAATCGAGAAATATGGGAGGATAGATATCTTGGCTAACACAGCGGGTGTCTTTGATGGGTTTGTAAAATCCTTGGATACTTCCATAGAATTGTGGGATAGGTTGATGAATGTAAATGTTCGCGCTGTATTTCTTTTGTGCAATGCAGCACTCCCCCATATGCTCGAACAAAAATCCGGATCAATTGTGAACATGGCATCTATTGGCTCTTACGCTGCAGGAGCTGGCGGGGTTTCTTACACATCATCAAAACACGCTGTGATGGGACTTACAAAGCAACTGACAATGGATTATGCCTCCTCTGGAATTAGGGTCAATGCGGTCGCGCCGGGACTTATCGAAACGCCATTGAACAAGGATTTTTTTCAAACCCCCGACTCGGGCGTTATTGAAATTATTGAAGCAATTCCCGCCAAGAGAGCAGGACAGGCCATTGAGGTTGCAAAGGCCAGTCTCTTCCTGGCCTCTGATGATGCCTCATACATTTTCGGCGCAGCCATAAATATTGATGGAGGGGTAACTGCGACACTAATCTGAAGGATATCTCTGGGCGCAGAGGCCAGAAATTTTAACTCGCGTGAGCGAAGATATTCTCATTATGATTTATCTGTGACTATGTTATATGCGATCGGCCTGCCTTTTTTTTAACTTTGAATTTTTCTTACCATGTTTGAAATTTTTCGAAAGTATCTAAAGGACAAGATTAGCATTTCCGAGAGCGACTACGAGTTTATCCAGTCCGTAAGTATTATAAAGCGTCTGAGAAAACATCAGTTGTTACTAAATGCGGATGATAAGTGGAGTTCGCATGCCTTTGTTTGCGAAGGGCTGCTTCGCAAATTTAGCGTTGATGAAAAAGGTGGCGAGCATACTGTTTATTTCGCAATCGAGAACTGGTGGACTGGAGACCGTGAAAGTCTGATGAATAACACACCATCGAAATATTATATTGAGGCCATTGAGGATTCTGTTGTATTACTTATTCATGATGTAAACTTTCAGGAGATATTCGCTAGGATCCCACAATTTAAGGACATGGTGAATACCATTTTACAAAGGAGCTTAAATGCCGCCCATGAGCGGATAAATGCAACCTTTATCTCAACTGCGGAAGAAAAATATAAGCGTTTTCTGAGTTCATCCCCAAACCTTGCAAACCGAGTTCCGCTTCATATGCTGGCCTCCTACTTAGGAATTACCCCAGAAACCCTGAGCAGGATAAGAAAACAGCTAGCCAAAATAAAATAGATTCACTCAGGTTATCTGCAATTGCCTTGATATTTGTCAAGTTTCTTTCTAACAAATGTCAAATACTGAAATTTGATGAATGCTGATATTTGTTAAAAAAATAACATATGTCAAAAGTAATTGTAATAACGGGCACAAGTTCAGGCTTCGGAAAACTAACCGCACTGACACTCGCAGCAGATGGCCACGCGGTCGTTGCAACCATGCGCGATACAGAGGGCAAGAACAAAGATGTTGCCGATGAGCTGGCAAAAGCAGATAATATTGAGGTAGTG
Organism: Pedobacter jamesrossensis; assembly: GCF_042650905.1. Lineage (NCBI taxonomy): Bacteria > Pseudomonadati > Bacteroidota > Sphingobacteriia > Sphingobacteriales > Sphingobacteriaceae > Pedobacter > Pedobacter jamesrossensis. Next base: position 1,964 of record NZ_JBHSBY010000071.1, read on the forward strand.
GAAATGGATGTTGCGCAGAGCCTGTCTGTAGATACCGCATTTGGATACATCCTCAAAAAGTACGGAAGCGTTGATGTTTTAATAAACAATGCAGGGGTTACAGGTTTCGGCGTTGCGGAAGGCTATTCTATCGAGGGGTACAAAAAAATGTTCGAGATTAATTTTTACGGCCCAGTTAGAACTTATCAGGCAGTCCTGCCTTCTATGAGAGCTGCTAGACAGGGTCTGGTTATCAATCTTTCCACCGGTGCCAGCGGTTTTGCCGTGCCATACATGGTACCCTATATGGCATCTAAATTTGCATTGGAGACGTTCATTGAGGGAATAGATTCAGAATTGAGAGACTTCAATATCGAAAACGTTTCAGTGCCTTGTGGTGTATATCCCACTGGTATGGGCGAAAAGGGCGGTTTTAATGCAGACAGGGAAGATATCCCTGCCGGATATCCTGATTTTGAGCAGAGACTCGGAGACTTGGGAAAAACATTCTACAGTAAAGTTGAGGAATTCAAAATGGATCCACAAACGATTGCGGATGGGATCAAAGCCCTTGTAGACATGGAGAAGGGTGCACGGCCCTTAAGGTATCCTCTTGATGCGATCGCACAGGGAACGGATCAGGAATTCATTACGGCTAAAAGAAAGATCAAAAGAAAGTGGGCTTCCAAATATGGAATGGATATCTAATGCTATATAGTAGGATTTTAGAAAACCTGGTGCAATAGGGGAAGTGCGGGGATATTGAGATTGCAGTTAAGTAAAATCAAATTTTAAAGACATGAAAAGCGAAGAGACAACAGCAAACGAAGGCAATAATCCTTCAGATAAAATCACAGATGCGTTGGCGATTGTACTAATCGAAAAACACCTGGATTTATGGAGCGAAAGAAATTCAGAGTTTAGAAAAAACGAACTTGCCAGCGTGTACTCATCATTGGTAACAATCCATGATCCCATAGCTGGACTAATCCGCTTTGAGGAACTGAACAGCTTTATAGACGACCTTTTACGCAAATTCTCTAATTTCAAGTTCTCGATAATGGAACCAATTGACGTACATGGCGAGGTTGCCCGCCTTTCGTGGGCTTTTGGACCAGAGGACAACCCAGAGGAGGTTACCGGTCAGGATTTTTTCATCTTTATGGATGGAAAAATTATTTCCTTGAGTATATTTTTGGATTAATTTAGCAAGGGGCCGTATCATAATTTAATTTTATGATACGGCCCCCTTTTTTTTTGCTTTGTATTTTACGTCTTTGTCCCTTGGCTATTTCGGTTTCAGCAATCGATATTT
>NZ_JBHSBY010000072.1:0-3465 GCF_042650905.1 Pedobacter jamesrossensis
TTCTTTTCATATTACCAATTAAAATTAATAGTTTTTCTAATAGCCTCGCTGCGCTCGGTCTAGAATTCTACTTTTAAATGGTCTGAATTTTGGGAAGTGCACACTTGGCTTCATCCAGCAGTTGCAAGATGCGAAAATATCATTAGAACGCCTGAATGAAATTAAAGAAATGGATGATGAAGAGCCTGTCGGCAAACCTTTTGTCAAACAACTTCCCGCCGACAAAAGCTTATCACTGAAGAACATTACTTTCACCTATCCCGGTGCTGGCAATGAACCAGTTTTATCGAATGTGAGTCTTGATATCCCTGCAGGAAAGACGACAGCCATAGTAGGCATGAGTGGCAGTGGCAAAACGACTATCCTTAAACTGATTCTCCGTTTTTACGAATCACAAAGGGGTGAAATAAGGGTGGGCAATGGATACCTTGCCCAAGTCAGTTTTCGGTACTGGCGTGGACTGTGTGGAGTTGTAATGCAGGATGGTTTTATTTTTTCAGATACCATAGCCCGCAACATAGCTGTTGGAGACGAGTATCCCGATATGATTAGATTGAAACAGGCTATACAGACCGCTAACATTAATGACTTTATAGAGAGTCTTCCGCTTGGTCTTGATACAAAAATTGGATTGGAAGGTAATGGTATTAGTCAGGGGCAGCGCCAGCGAATCCTTATTGCCAGGGCAGTATATAAAAATCCCGAATACATCCTGTTTGATGAGGCCACCAATGCGCTGGATTCGACCAACGAAAAAATAATTATGCAAAACCTTGAAGAGTTTTTTAAAGGACGCACTGTTGTTATTGTCGCCCACCGCTTAAGTACGGTAATACATGCAGATAATATTGTGGTGCTTGAGAAAGGGCATATCATAGAACAGGGAACGCATGCAGAGCTTACCCATAACAATGGAGTATATTATAATCTGGTAAAGAATCAGCTTGAACTTGCAAACTAACTATTACAAAAATGCCACAAAATATAACGGGTGAACAGACACAAAGCGAGGAGCTGTATGAAATTATAACAGCTGTACCTTCATGGATCTTAAAATGGGGAATCACGATGGTCTTTACGATCCTTGGAGGAATAATTGTGCTTTCTGCATTTATAAATTATCCCGATATCGTTAGCACACGCCTCAAGGTAAATTCACTTAACGCTCCCAAAATAGTCATTGCGCGCCAGGCTGGAAAATTAACAGCCCTGCTGGTATCAGATGGACAAACAGTAAAACAGGGGGTTGCACTGGCTTATTTAGAAACTACCGCGGCGCCGCAGGATGTACTGAGTTTAAACAAAAAGTTGAAAGAGATGCAGGCAAGTATGCTTAAGAATAAAGACGTGCAGGATAATTTACCCGAGGGACTGAACCTTGGTGAAATACAGGGCAGCTACCAAACTTTTTATCAGCAGTATCTTAAATATCAGTCTACCCTATCAAATGGATATTATCTAAGCCGTATGGCATTTTTAGAAAAGGACCTGAAAGACATTGCGGCACTTGGTAACCAGATACATAAGCAGCAAAAAGTACAAATGTTGGAGTATGCTAATCAAGAAACGGAATATAAAGCCTATCAGAAACTCTACAACAACAAAGTGATATCGCGAAGTGAATTTACACAACAGGAGAATAAATACTTGGCGTCAAAATATCCGTTACAGCAGAGCGAAACGTCTGTCTTAAATAATTTAAGTGCTTACAGTGCAAAAGAAAAAGAATTATTGGATCTCAGGCACACCATTTCAGAGGAACAAGCCGAATTTGTTCAGGCACTTAACCAGTGTATAACAGAAAGCGCCAACTGGATCATGCAACATATTCTGATAGCGCCCGTTTCTGGAAAAGTCAGCTTTGCGGGAATAGTTCAGCAAAACCAGAATGTGCAGTCAGGACAGGAAGTGTTTGTTATCAATCCAGGAAATACCGATTTCTTCGGAGAAGTACAGATTCCGCAGTATAATATGGGAAAAATATATAAAGGTGCCAGAACACTTATCAAGATGCGGAGTTACCCTTATGAACAATACGGAATGATCAGGGGGAAATTAACCTATATTTCAGATGTTGCCTATCGAGACAGTGTTTTTATAGCAAAAGTCAGTTTTGAGCAGTTTGAAATCAAGGATGCAACACATAAAATTATTCTAAAAAATGGAATGTTGGCCGATGCTGAAATTGTAACTGAAGAAAGTTCTTTATTACAGCGTTTCTTTAGAAATATCACCAGGATGATAAACAGCAGAAACTGAAACTCGATTTTAAGCATTAATTGACTGGTAAGACATTAGAAATTATTTAACAGATAGGGATTAGGGATATTCGTTTGCGGAACTGTAATACTTACATAAGTATCATATTTAATTTTTTTGTTATTGAGCTAATCTGGCGCAGATTTTTGCACTCACATTTTTTAATATGTTTAATAATAAATATTAATTCTTGACTTTACTCCATGAATTACCATCACATGGTTAACGAAATAGTATTTATTCGACGAGCATGCTGCAGGAATATTTATTATCGACAACTCAAATCAAATTTCAATAGAATAATAGCTTTATACGTTCCCACTGAGATCAACTTGTGGTGCATCATTTTTTTCTAATAAAAAAAGCGTTCAAATTCAATAAACAGATTTACCTCTAGTATTACTTTAAACACTCGGGTGTTTTGCAAGATGTATTTTTGTATACACAAAAAATCTTGCGCCCTTGTGGTCGGGTATTTCCTCGGAACTCGGAAATACTAAAAACAGCAAGAGGTCATATAATACTTTGAAAAGGTATGACTTAAGAATTTTACAAATTTATTTATAGGGATTACCATAGGGAGGATGAAGAGGTGAAAAATTATTTAATCAAATTCATATTCACAAATAACGATTCAAAATGCCCAGAAGGAAAGCTAAAAATAAAGATAATCTAGTCAATCGCCCCATCATAATAAGAATAACCGAGGAAACCTTTTCCAAATTAGAGGAAATCCGTCAATCTAGTAATTGTCAGTCTATAGGTGAGGTTGCAAGGAATATTCTGACCAGGAAGAAGATTCTTATGCTTCATCGTGATATTTCAATGGATGGACCAATGGAAGAACTTGCGTCGATAAGAATGGAGTTGAAGGCTATAGGTATAAATATTAATCAGCAAACAAGGTATTTCCACTGTTCAAAAAGTGAGGTTGAAAGGTCTTTTCATTTTATCAAAACTGTTGGGATGTATAAGGGTATCGATGGAAAGGTTGATCGTCTTTTGGAAATAGTTGGTAAGTTGACCTTAAAATGGTTGACAGACAATTAATTTCCATGACTTAAGATTTTTAGTTAATCTCTAGCTTTAGGTAATTAGAATGTAAGCATCCGACCAACCCGTCTTGACAAAGCTTGGTTTGACTGTTAATTTTGATTAAAAATCATGATATGAAAAAACCAGTTTTACAGTCAAACGAAATGTTCC
>NZ_JBHSBY010000073.1:0-3722 GCF_042650905.1 Pedobacter jamesrossensis
GTGGCAATATTTTAAATGGGTAGTTCCAGGTGCTGCCGGAACTGGCTTAATAGTAACTTCCAAAGGCGATTTTTCACTCTCACATCCATCAGCACCTATTTTCTGCGTTACGTAATAAGTTGTGCTGCCAACATTAGAAGTTGATGGCGGAATACTTCCGTCGATAACAGTACCCGAGGCATCGTACCAGGTGAAAATTGCATTAGTTTCGCCTGTTGCTGTTAAAACTGGTACACCGATTTGATTGTGGCAATATTTTAAATGGGTAGTTCCGGGTGCTGCCGGACGCGGATAAACGTCAACAAAAAATTCGGTCTTCTTTTCATCACAACCTAAAGCTGTTGCAGTTATGGTTGCCTTACCATCAAAATCAGCTACCCATGTAACCAATCCAGTTGTCGGATTGATAGTACCAGCAGATGTAGGCAAAATACTATAAACTATCCCTTCGCTGTTCGAGGATATTGCAGTATAAGTATCACTACCAGCTCCAACACATCGCTTTGCAACTGAAGAACTTGAAAAAATGGGTTGGGTAACATTTTCTTTTACAATAATTACCCCTGTTTTAGAAACAGGTATACCTCCTGTTGTGGTTACGGTATAAATAAGACCTGCATGATCGGTAGGCGTAGTTGAAGAACCAGTTATTTTAAGTTCCTTCGTTTCTTGATTATAATCCGATGTAAAACCGACAGGAAGATTAGTTACTTTTACACCTGATGCACCACCACTAATTAAATAAACAATTTCCTCAATTGGCGTACCTGCGCAAACTGATCTATCGGGAGCATCAGTTATTAACGTAACCAAACCTAATTCCGTTCTTGTCGATGCTTTTCCTGTATTATTTTTCAGGTTTACATCCGGTTGTAAACCCGTAATCGTCGCAACATTGGTGTGGATTCCTACAGTCAAAACTTTTGCCTTAATTTCTAAAGTCTTAATGGCTCCAGCTGCTAGGTCGCCAATAGTCCAAACACCTGTTGTCGAATTGTAACTTCCAGAAGCCGTACTATGCGATATGTATTGATAATCAGCTGGCAATAAATCATCAACCGACACGGCTAAAGCTGTACCCGTTCCTAAATTTTGCGCCTTCAAAGTAAAAGTTACCTCACTGTTCAACTCGGGAAGGGGAATATCTACAGTTTTTTCAATTGAACGATCTATGCTGCAAACCTCTATATATAAGGGTAAAGATTGCGCACTCATGCCGCATTCCAAATTAGATGTAACTGTGTAATTACCTGAAACGGTTGCAATGTAATCCTGACCATTTGCCCCGTCAATTTTTGAACCATTTATGTACCATTGATAAAGACCGCCAATTGAAGAACCTGCACTCAATTTTACTGCAGCACAATCCGATTGGTCTACAGTTGGTTGACCTGCCTTCTCCGGAAATCGGGAGATAAAATTAGACATCGAAAACATATTACTTTGCTGAACCATAGAAACAGTTAGCCTGCTTGCACTACTAATGGTTATAACTTCCGGTGAACCTATATTTGCACCCGTAAACTTCACAAGAAATAAGTCTGAAGAGCCAAGCTGTTTTCTAGGATCGATACCTGAAATAGTTTCAATATTTGTTGATGCATGGGAGGTGCTTCCTCCCTGGGTAGTTAAAGATATTTCATTAGAACTTTTTGTTAGAATGTATCCAAAGTATGGGAGTTTTCCATCACTATAATCTGTAAATTCAGCGGTTTCAACGGTTCTCGATCCAGCACAATCTGCTATTGGCACCAAAGTAGCAACATCAACTTCGCAGCCAGCTCCTCCTGAGGCACCAGCTGTACCAGAAAAAACCGCTACATTTTTATTATTAGTCGCTACAATTCTCGAAGAAGAATATTTCCCGGTATTTTTTTCAGAATCATAAGCCTTATCTAAATAACCATGATTAAATGTCTTAAAATCACCTGCCTTCAAAAGGGTAAAAACTAAATCTGGAGTATGCTGAATACCGTCTTGATCAAAAAACTGAACCGTTACTAATGTATTATCTTCAGTTGCTACAACAGTTGATTGCTCGGCTATAAGGTTTCCTTCTCCCCTAACAATTACATATTCACTACCTAACGAAAGTATTGGCGCAATAGGATTATAAGCGCCATCTCCACAACCTCCAGGAGCATCGAGCCTTGCTGAAGTATTCATAACGGCCGAACGTGTAGATTCGACTAATGTACCTATTGGGCACTGAAACAGATAACTTTCTCCCTTATTTAGCGTTACTGTTACAACACCAGCAATTTTTACCTCGGTATTATCATCCAGAGCCATTATACTGTAAATTGGTCGTTCACCCTTTTCCGTTAAATCATCATCTCGATAATAACCTACACGAAATGCAGTACCAACACCTGCATCCCCAAAACTGAACAGCGATGCATTTCCTTTGATGAATGGATCGTAACTATTATTATAATCCGAAGCAATATTTCGGAGATTCACAGAGATGGAAGCATTTGCGGTAACAATTAACCCCGCACCAGCAACTATTTGATTTAAAGGGTGAGTTGGCAAAGCATCAGGATTTATCCCAAAACGCATTACGAAAGGAACATTTGCCTTACAGGTAAAATCTGCGATAGGAGCACCATCGCTTTTTGTGATCTTTCCACTAACCCACTCTGTACTTTCGGTTGTTATTACAATTTGATTTGCTTTGCTCCAGTATTGCCAAGGTGCAGGTGCAATATAATGTATAGAATAAATTGGCAGAGGCAATAATTTAGACTTTGCAGACGTTAAATTACTTAAAGACTCACTTTTTTTAAGAATAGGAAATATTATTTCATTTGCGCTTTTGGCACCTGAAGTAACTGTTTTTTCTGGTAAGGATTTTGATAATTTGGCGTGTATAGTATTGCTAGAGCCTAATAAAATCAAGCATAGCATATAAAAAGATAATCTGAGAAACCATTTATTTATCATAAATCCTAAGCACAATAGTCCCTGGTAAGAAGCCTGTATCAGACATACTTAACTTTGTAAATAATGAAAAAAGGTTTTGAGAGCGTTGGATAAAACCAATTAGGGATAATTCGTTTTCAACAACTTTGAGCGAAAATAACGAATTAAGGCACTTTCATTATTAGCTAAATATTAATTTTTACACGTAACAAAACACCCTCATACCAATAGTTTACACAAAAAATCAATTATGTAATATTTATTAGGCAGCTTAGACAGAAAACACGCAACAGATTTAGCCTTACTCATTGATTATCAGACTTGTTCGAATATTATTATAGAAGAAATAGATTATCTAGCTGACAAAGCAAATTATTTGACGAATTAGATTAACTATTTGCGAAATAATTCATATTTCAGATTATCAGTTCTATTCTAAGCGTGAGTTTATCAAAATCACGAATTATTTATTAAAATCGACAGGATCAGTCCTACAACTTGATACTTTTTTTCCAAACTTCAAAAAGTTGTAATATAGCTTAGCTTTAACGTGTATCTGAACAGAAATTAATGGGCTCGTTATGTTTAACCGATTTTTATTTGCTCCGCCCGGGCAATTCTAATTAACCAGCTAAACAATTTACTCTTCGAATCATCAAACATTGAAATATTATCCCATGCTGTAATAAAAGTTTTTTGAAATAGGCGTTTAAGTGATAATCATTTTATATGTGTGAGGTGGATTTTTGATCATTCTATTCATTAGATTTTCAAAAATGCCTTCTTTCATCTTGTGT
>NZ_JBHSBY010000074.1:0-4054 GCF_042650905.1 Pedobacter jamesrossensis
CTCCGCGGCAAGGAAAAAGTGGCAATAGAGTGGGGATTATTGGCAATCGCACAAAATGTTAGAAGAAAAGCAGCCTAAAAGGGCTTGCTTTTGCTGCTTTTATCAAAATAATGGTTAAATAAAATATTCTAGCCAGCAACAGACAGATAACACTCCAGATTTATTTAAACACAAAAAAAGCTGCCTCATTTATTTTGAGACAGCCTCTTTTTTTGTTTAATTACAAAAATAAAATAAAGAAAAAACGGGCAAAGAACAAAAATGCTCTCCGCCCGTTATCTAAATTAACGCTCTCGAATCGAAAGTAAAGTTATGAAGCCATGTTTCCAAATTTTATTTTAAAATTTTGTTTTTCTTCATTAAAACTTCATCTAATTGCTCAAAATATCTTGTTAGGGTTTTTTAAGATAATTCTCAATAATTGACTGTAATTCTGGTAATAATGGCCTTTCGCTAAAATTTGTAAGCTTATGTTGGGCAGAATTAAATTTTTCAATATAAGTGGCTTCTAAAGAATTAAATTTTAGATAGCCTTGTTCGAAATAGCGTTCCTGTATTTCTGTTGAAGTATCCATAGAACGAAACCATAATTTTAAAAGAGAATTAGAAGGCTTATCTAAAAATAACCAATGGTATAATTCAGAAGCGGCTGCATTTTCAGCTAAATCCATTCGTTTAATTTCAAGAATAATAATTTCGGTATTTTCAAAAAAATAAAGGGTTTTAAATTTTGGTAACATAGCCGCAAAAATATCAACTGCTTTGGATTTTATGCGTTTTATTTTTGAACATTTTTTATTCGTATTTAATTTAAATAAAACATGCGATAAATACTGACTTTAAAACTTTCTAATACCTTTATTTATGATATAACGTCTTTTATGATTACAATGTTCTGATTTTGATGTTTCTCCATTGGCTTGAACCTGGATGCTCTTGCAAAGCGATTTTGCCTTTGGCAACTTTTGCAAAATTTGAAAAGGCAGGATCTTTAAATTTGCTGTTTTCTACTAATTTCTTCCATTCAGTACTTCCTATCTGGCCATCAAATGTTTTAATACCATTAAGATAGAATGTTAAATGGCCTTTGTTTTGAATTAATCTTACCTGATTCCATTCGCCAACTGGCTTAGGTTTTGATACTGTTGCATCGCCAGACATATCGTATAAACAACCTGCCAGGTGATTCTCTTTTTTATTGTCTTCTGCGTCAATATTATCTAAAACCTGCATTTCAGGCCCTGTTAAATAAGTAGCACGGTATTTTGGATTTTCCTGGATATCGAAAATAATTCCACTATTGCCACCTTTAGAAATTTTCCACTCCAAATTTAATTCATAATTTTCGTACTCATCGTTGGTAACAATGTCACCACCACCATTTCGTGGTTTAGAAGGGTCGAAAACAATTGCGCCATCCTGAACAGTCCATTTTGATCCAACTGTATCACGAAGATAAGTGTGCCAGCCTTTAGTTGTTTTACCATCGAATAGTAATTTCCAACCTTTTTTAATTTCTTTTTTGGTTAAGGTGTTTGGTGTTTGAGCCATACTTATGCTGTAGAAAAGCGTAAATACAGAAAAAAATAATAATGCTTTTTTCATCAGTTTTCGTTTTTTATTCGAATGTAATATATTTTATATTTTTCTAATAAAATGCGTTTAAACTGTTACAAATCGTTTTAGTAAGTATTTTATTACTTGTACGTTTTAAGAATATTAAAGGTGTGATCAAAGTCGTCTTTATTAAGATTTGTAAAGCTAGGCATGGTTAATTTATGCATGGTTAGGAAATTTAATAATTGCTTTATGGCCTCGTTAATATTTTCAATGTCATTATTATGCTTTAAGGCATCTATCTTCATCAATCTAAAAGTAATTTCCATTGTATAAAAGCAATTATCTCTGGAAATTTCTAATCCATTACTTATTTCTGAAAGAGCATTTGGGTAGTTGCCTGTATAATTTAAAAAGTTGGCCTTCGCTAAAACATAAGCAGCCTTAATGTAAGGGCTGTAATAAATTTGTTCGTTATCTATTGCTTTTCCCAGGTATTGAATAATTCTTTGCGCTTTTTTATATTGATCTAGCTTAATATAGACTTGAGTTAAAATAATCAACAAGAATGGGGGGAAAACGGAAGAACGTAAATAAAATATACGAGGATATTTTTTAAGTATTGCACTTAAAAATTTATGATATTCTTCGAAATCTTTATTTGTAAACAGCACAATTAATATTAATCTGTAAGATATAATTTGTGCACTTGTTAATTCTTCATTTTTGTAAGTTCCACTTTGATTAATTTCTTCACAAATTTTTGTGATTTTTTCTTTTAGTGTTTTACTATTGTTTGGCTTATTTTGTAAAATATTAGAAAAGAATAGAATAAAATCGTAAGGACTAATTGGAAACAATTCGTTCAACCTTTTGCCGTGTCTTTTTAAAAGCTGCATACTTTCATTTAAACCAACTTTATCCATATCAATAAGGGTAATATTACTTTCAATAACGTTGAGCATTATTTGTATATCCTCATTAAATACTTTTTCAGATATTTTTTTTATGGTTTCTTTGTAATTTTTGCTCATTGTTCTGCCTAAAACCATCAAATCGATAAAATGCATATCTATGGTTTGTGCATTAAAATTAGAATTGGTTTTCCTTAATTCAAATAAAGCTACGTCACAAATAAAATCGAAGGCTTGATTTTTTTCTGTATTTGAAAATGGTAGCAGGAAAATATTTTTCAAAGCTTTTATTTCATTTCTGTTTACACAAAACCTGATGCTCCAGTTTAACATATTTCTTCTTAAGTCTGGTTGGTCTAGGTAAGAAGCTAAGATTTCCTCAAAAAAAGCACTGTCTGGCTTAAATTTAAATTTCTCGGTTAATTGAAGAAACAGAAAATAAGTGTAAATATCATCATTTAAAAATCTGATGATTTCGGTTGGTATTGTTGTTGTAAATCTCTTTTCTTCAATTAAAATTCCACTGTAAATAATTTCTCGATACGATTCGGGGTAGTTACTAATATGTTTGAGTATATTTTCCTTTGCTACCCTATGGCAAATGTTTCCTTTTGATATGCCTGCACTAATTTCTTTAAGTATAAATATTTTCTCAGTACTGTTTTTTGAAAGGAATATTTTGTTCTCTAAAAAGTAATTAATCAATTCGAGACATAAAATATAATTACTGAGTTTTAGGGTATTATTTTCCTGCTTTAATTTATAGTAAATCTGTAGCCAGAATGGTGTTCTAAATTGCTGTATTAAGCCATGGTGAATTTCAGTTTCTTAAATCGTTTTTCCTTCAATACGGCTAAGTGTAAATAAAATTTCTTCATTATTTAGCAAAGGCACGTTAGTGTTCTTATCCTCATCGAAAAATAAGCCTTTATACCATGCGCTTGTTAAAAAGGCCGAACCTGAAATTGCAGGCTGTAGGTTAATCCAATTATTAACTCTTAAGCCTAGCACAATTTTAATGAAATTACTTTCTTCTATGCCGAATAAGAAATCGGTAAATGTTTTAAAGTACTTACTATTTGATAGAAATTGGTCAATACCATCTATAATTAGTATAAATCGACCTCTAATTTGTTTTGGATTTTTTTTGAAATAAGTGTTGAGTTCACTAACACCTGCAAACTTAAACTCTTTAAAAAACCAATCTTTTAGAGATAAACCATTCTGAATGATATCGTTTATTGTCCCCGAATTTATTAGTAAAACGATATCTTTTTTATAAAGTGCATTTTCGCTATAAAAAAAATACTCAACAAGATGTGCTAATAAAATTGATTTTCCCTGACCCGGATGTGCGCTAATTGTAGTGAACTGATAATTGTTTTTTAAAAAATAATTAAAATCTGCATACAAAAAACTTCGGTTAGCAGTAGCATCAAATGGAACGCCAGAACTGTTTTTTTTTGCTATTAATGAAACTCCTGACTTGTCCCCTTTAAATTTAGTGCGGTTTTAAGTTGTTGATAATCAATTTATTGATAATTTATTTTATTAAATTTACCGCACTAAGGCTAAGTTTCTGA
>NZ_JBHSBY010000075.1:0-4150 GCF_042650905.1 Pedobacter jamesrossensis
AAATGTTGTACCTTTAAGCATACTTTTTGGTGTCGTAACTTAAAGGTATAAAAAACGGGGTGGCTTAGGCTATCCCGTTTATTTTTATCGGACAACAATGATTTAATTCCAACCTATCCTCTAATGGTAGATTGTACATTGTATAAACTAATGTATTGAAATTAATCTTTAATTCGTCCATAACTCAAATTTTTTAGTTAATATCCTAACAAGAATCTTTTTGTTTTGGAATAATTTTTACTACATTAGAATAACCAAACACCAATCTTCCCTATTTTTTATTTACTGGTTTAACACCCTCAAATGAAAATATGGAATCTATTATTAATCTCCCTTACGCCTTTTTATTTATTTGCTCAGAACAAGTTGGGTCCGAGGCTAACAGCTATGGGCAACAATGGTGCAGCCGTTACCGATATTTGGACACTGCAAGCAAATCCATCAGGAATTACGGCTAGTGATAAGCCAACCGTTGCTCTAAACTATATTAAGCACCTTTTTAGCAATGAGATTAGCACACAAGGTTTAGTTGCGGTTATTCCCTTCAAAAACAATTTCGTCGGTGCTAGCTTCCAGCGATATGGTTTCACTGAGTATAACGAAAGTAAAATTGGTTTTGCTTACGCGAAGAAATTTGGCGATAAATTATCTATTGCTTTAAATGGAAATTATCATCAGCTTAAAATTACCAATTATGGGTCTTCAACTGGATTTTCTATCGATGTTGGTGCGCTTTATCATTTTGATACTGAATTTACTTTAGGTGCTTTTGTGAGCAATCCATCAAAACAAAAATTCAGTTCAACAATTGTATCTGCCGAAATTCCAACGTCATTTAATGTCGGTGCTAGTTATCTGGCATCGGATAAAGTCCTCATTGCAACTACAGTTTCCAAAACATTAAATCAATCTATAGACGTACGCTTAGGGATTGATTATAAAATGTTCGATTTGTTAAGTCTACGTGGTGGTTTAAGCGCAAAACCTTTCAAACAATATGCTAGTTTTGGCTTGAATTACAAAAATTTTTTAATGGATATGGCAACAACTTATGATGCCAATCTGGGTTATGCACCTCAAATTGCTGTAGGTTATGCGTTTTAGATTGATAACCTTACTATTTGTAATGATAGGTTTTGTTGCAAATGCCCAAATTGCTGAGCAAGAAGTTGATGTGCGTGATATTCTGGAAAGTGTTGCTGAAAATCTTCCTGACGATTACGATATGACGGAATTGATTGATATTTTAACAAGGTATCGCAAACATCCAATAAACCTAAATAAAACTACACCAGAAGAATTAAGAACTATTGTCTTCCTCTCGCCTCTTCAAATCAGTAATTTCTTTAGTCATATTAAGGAAAATGGAAACTTTGTAGATGTTTTAGAACTTCAATCTATCGATGGATTTGATGCCAGAACGGTGCAAAGTTTAATTCCGTTTGTAACATTAAATACGGCTACGGAATACGAGAAACTGAGTTTCAAAAACATGCGAAAATTTGGAGAAAACGATTTAATGATGCGTTTTGCTCAAACTTTGCAAAAGCAAAAAGGCTTTACAGATTTGCCCGGAAATAGATATTTAGGCTCGGCGGAACGCTTTCAAACCAGATATCGTTATCATTATGCAACAATACTTTCAGCAGCCATAACATTAGATAAAGATGCCGGAGAAAAATTCATTGGCAAACCTTTCGATTTCATTTCTGGAAACATCGCGTTAGCCAAATTAGGAAAGATTAAAAAACTGGTTGTTGGAGATTATACTTTACAATTCGGACAAGGCCTAACCTTATGGTCTGGTTTTGCATTTGGTAAAGGTCCGGATGTAACCAGCGTGGCTAAGAAAGATTTAGGATTGCGACCCTACACTTCAACTAACGAATATTCATTTTTGCGTGGTGCATCTGCAACCATTAACCTCTCCAAGAATATAGATATCACACCTTTCATTTCTTTCAGAAATTTAGATGCCAGTCAGGATTTTGATGTCGATGGAAACTTAGTGCAATCCACAATAAATCAAACCGGTTTGCATAGAACACCAACTGAAATTAAAAATAGAAATTCTTTAAGTCAGCAGATTTATGGAGCTGTAATTCAATATACTAAAAATGAATTTGGAATTGGGGCAATTGCTTACCAAAGTAAATATGGAAATGATTTTATCACTCAAACTGCAGTTTATGATAAATTTAGCTTTGCTGGCAATTCTTTAACTAACCTTGGTCTTTATTATAATTACACTTATAAAAATATTTATTTCTATGGTGAAGGAGGCAAAAGTTTAAAAAGTGGTTTGGCTTATGTTAACGGTGCTTTAATTAGTTTATCTCCTATAGTATCGGCTGCTGTAACCTATCGTAATTATGCAAATGATTACCATAGTTTTTTCAATCAAGCAGTCTCAGAATCTAGCGAAGCTGTTAACGAGAAAGGACTATATACAGGCTTAAATATCATTCCAAATAAACGTTGGGCATTTTCGATATATGGCGATTACTTCCGGTTTCCATGGTTAAAATATCGGGTTGATGCACCGTCAAAAGGATATGAAATTTTAAGTCAAGCGGTTTATACGCCAACCAAAACTTTAAAAGTTTTGGCTAGGTTTAAGGCAGAAAACAAACAGCAAAATACCGACTTAGATGTACCAATTAACTTTTTAGATGATGTGAGGAAGGAAAGTTATCGTATTGAAATGAGCTGGCAATTGAACAAAAAATGGAGCTTTCAAAATCGTGCTGAAGTTTCACAATATAAAAAAGGCGATGTGAATCAGGAGTTTGGCTATTTAATTTATCAGGATGTAGATTACTCGCCTATGTTTTCGAAAATCACCGGAAACTTAAGAATTGCCTATTTCAATACGCCCAGTTATAATAGCCGAATTTATGCTTATGAAGATGATGTTTTGTACAGTTTTGCTTTCGGAATGTATAGCGGAAAAGGTTTTAGAACTTACCTTAATTTGAAATATAACTTAGCCAAAAAACTAAATATTTGGGCAAGATATGCAGTATTTTATTATAAAAATGTAGAAACTGTCGGAACATATTTAGACGAAATTCAAGGAAATAAAAAGTCCGAAATAAAAATTCAATTGAGGTATCAATTCTAAAATATGTTTAAAGCCGAATACGTTTTCGTCAGGATTTTAGCGCCTTTATTATTAGGAATTGGATGCTTTTATTTTTTCCAGCAGGAAGAAATAATTTTGATTATTGGTTTAATAACCTGTTTATTATTTGTTTCAATTTTCCTGTTCAATATAACTTACAAAAAACTAAATGGCTACAAATTTAAAGGTTTTATTGGTGCTCTAATTTTTGTTTTCTTCTTTTTTCTAGGAGGATTATTATGTCTTTTGAATAGCGAAAAGCTTAAACCTGATTACTTTTCAAGAAAAGATTATCTCTATTTGAAAATCTGGGTAAATGACGAACCTGAACAAACGAATGATATTCTTCGTTTTAAGGCAAGAGTAGTTTCTGGTTATGAAAATAATAAACAAATAAAACTAAGCGGACAATTACTTTTGGCTTTGAAACTAGATAGTTTAAACCCTGTAAAATTAAAATATGGCGATGAACTCATTATTTCGGCTAGATATTTAGAAGTTGAACCACCTTACAATCCGGCTGAGTTTGATTTTAAACGTTGGCTGGCTAGTCAGAATATTTATCAGCAAACCTTTATAAATCAAAATCATTTATTAAAAACAGGTAAGAATATTGGAAACCCAATAATCAGATTTGCCTTAAATTTAAGAGAAAAGCAAATTTCAAAGTATAGAAAACTAATTAAAAATGATGAGGCTTTTGCTCTTGCTTCAACTTTGATTTTAGGTTACAGAGCTGATTTAAGCAAAGAAACACTAGCCGCTTACTCTAAAACAGGAACCATTCATGCGCTTTCGGTTTCTGGCAGTCATGTTGCCATAATTTTCTTTGTTTTAGATTTTCTCCTGCTATTTCTTGATAAAAATCGGGCATCTAAAATATTTAAATTCATCTTAATATGCGGCTTAATCTGGATTTACGCAGGGTCAACGCATAAAATTTTCTAAAATTCGTTGTGTTATCCACAAAATGTTAATTTCTGCCTAAGAACTTTTTTATTTTAAAGGCCTGGTTTCATATAGCTT
>NZ_JBHSBY010000076.1:0-4476 GCF_042650905.1 Pedobacter jamesrossensis
TTGCTTCATTAGCTCATAATCGAGCTGTTCTTCTCTCGTCATAACAAACTGTATCTAAAGTTAGTGATTTTAACTTTTGACACAGTTTATTTTACACCCTCTAATGTTTTAAAACACCTAAGGCACCTAAGAAAACCTAAGCTGCTCCATGTTCTGTGTCTTCACGGAACATAATCATTCATTCCCTTAGTTTTGTTACTGTTAACGTCATCTATATTGATTTTTATGAAATAAATTAACCCTACCATTGACGTTTTTTGTTTGTCGTCATTGCGAAGCAGGGTTTGTGTGAGCTGAAGCAATCTTATTTCAATTATCTTTCGAATAAGATTGCTTCGTACCTCGCAATGACGATTGCCTTAAAACGTCATTTATATTGATTTTTATGAAATAAATTAACCCTCAGCTTGACTGGGCATCCTAATGCTTTAGCAGGTATTTGTTTTGTTTTCTTTCTATTGCATTAGGGTTCCCGTTTTCACGGGAATGACGTAAGGAGTCGTCATGCTCAGCTTGACTGGGCATCCTAATGCTTTCGCAGGCATATATAATGTTTCCTTTCTAGCGCTTTACGATTCCCTTTTTCACGGGAAGAACGACCGCAAAAAATATTATTCTGCTAACATTACTTCAAAATCAATTTTGATAAAGCTTTTTTGTTTTATTACAGTATCAATACCGTTAAAAAAACAGACAGCTACCAAGTAATTCTTACATTTGCTTAACCAGATATAATTTGAAAACAGATTACGCTCCTCTGTTTCCTAGAAAAATCAATATGCAACAAGTAGAAATATATAAACCAAAAAATAAAATTCGTTTTGTTACCGCTGCTTCTCTTTTCGATGGACACGATGCAACCATTAATATTATGCGTCGTATTCTTCAATCGTCGGGTGCAGAGGTTATTCATTTAGGCCATAACCGCTCTGTAGATGAAGTTGTAAATTGTGCCATCCAGGAAGATGTTCAGGGAATAGCGATGACATCTTATCAAGGCGGACACATCGAATATTTTAAATATATGTTCGATTTATTGCAGGAAAGAGGTTCTGGTCATATCAAGATATTTGCTGGTGGCGGTGGCGTAATTCTTCCATCAGAAATTGAAGAACTTGAATCTTATGGTATTTCTAAAATCTATTCTCCTGATGATGGAAGAAGAATGGGCTTACAAGGAATGATTAACGACATGTTGCAAAAGACTGATTTTGTAACTAAAAGCAGTATAACCGATGAGTTGAAAACAATTCCTGCAAAAGATATAAAAGCAATTGCTGGCGCAATTACTGTTGCAGAAAACGACCCTGAAGGTGCTCAATCTTTCGTTGATGAATTGAAGAAGCTTTCGAAAAATAACAGCGCCCCTATTTTAGGCATCACCGGAACTGGTGGCGCAGGTAAATCATCATTGGTTGATGAATTGGTGCGTAGATTTTTAGTAGAAGTTAACGATAAAACATTAGCCATAATTTCTATAGATCCATCAAAGAGAAAAACTGGTGGTGCTTTGCTTGGCGATAGAATTCGGATGAATGCAATTAACAACCCGAGGGTTTATATGCGTTCACTCGCGACAAGACAAGCCAATTTAGCACTTTCAAAAAACGTTCAGGAAAGTATTGATATTTGCAAAGCCGCAGGTTACGATTTAATAATTGTAGAAACCTCTGGTATTGGCCAATCTGATAC
Source organism: Pedobacter jamesrossensis (assembly GCF_042650905.1). Classification (NCBI taxonomy): domain Bacteria; kingdom Pseudomonadati; phylum Bacteroidota; class Sphingobacteriia; order Sphingobacteriales; family Sphingobacteriaceae; genus Pedobacter; species Pedobacter jamesrossensis. The sequence continues at coordinate 1,693 of NZ_JBHSBY010000076.1, forward strand.
TGAAATTACCGAACATTGCGATGTTTCTTTATACGTAATGACACCTGAATTTGGAGCGGCAACTCAACTCGAAAAAATCGATATGCTTGATTTTGCAGACTTGGTAGCCATTAATAAATTTGATAAAAGAGGTGCTTTAGATGCCCTTCGCGATGTTAGAAAGCAGTATAAACGCAATCATAATATTTTTGATGCCAAGGATGATGAGATTCCCGTTTATGGAACAATGGCATCCCAGTTTAATGATCCGGGCATGAATAATTTGTTTGTTGCCTTGATGGAACAAATCAAAATAAAAACCGGAACAGATTTCAACGCAAAAATGGAACTTACTTCCGAGCAATCGGAGAAGATATATATCATTCCGCCAGATCGCATTCGTTACCTGGCAGAAATTGCAGAATCGAGCCAAACTTACAATGAATGGGTTGATAAACAATCGAGCATAGCCCGAAAAATGTATCAGCTTAAAGGCGTTATTGATTTAGCTTCTGAGAATAAATCGCTTTCAATTGGAGCGGGCTTAGAAGAGGCTTATACCTATTTCGAAGAGCAATTAGATGGTGAATGCAAAAGATTACTACGCCAATGGCCTGAAACTAAAAAAAGTTACAAAGAAGAGTTTTTCATTTATAAAGTTCGGGATAAAGAGATTAAACTACCCTTATATTACGAATCATTATCAAAGCTAAATATCCCAAAAGTATCGCTGCCACGCTATGAAGATTGGGGCGATATTTTACGGTGGTTATTAACAGAAAATTTGCCGGGAGAGTTTCCTTACGCCGCTGGCGTTTTTCCTTTAAAAAGAGAAGGAGAAGACCCAACACGTATGTTTGCCGGAGAAGGTGGCCCGGAAAGAACCAATAAACGTTTTCACTATGTTTCTTTAGGTCAACCTGCCCATCGTTTATCTACCGCATTTGATTCTGTAACATTATATGGAGAAGATCCACACATCAGACCGGATATTTATGGTAAAATAGGGAATTCGGGGGTAAGCATTGCAACATTAGATGATGCTAAAAAGTTATACTCTGGTTTTGACCTTTGTGCGCCCTCTACATCAGTATCAATGACAATTAATGGCCCTGCACCAATGCTTTTGGGCTTTTTCATGAATGCAGCCATCGACCAGCAATGTGAAAAATATATTATAGAAAACGGCTTAGAAGAAGAAACAAATCAGAAGATTGAAGCCATTTATAAGGCCAAAAATATTTCCAAACCAAGTTATAACGGAAAGCTGCCAGAAGGAAATAATGGACTGGGGTTAATGCTTTTAGGTGTAACCGGCGATCAGGTTTTACCAGCCGATGTTTATGCTAAAATAAAAGCTTATGCAATAAGTTCTGTTCGTGGAACCGTACAGGCAGATATTTTAAAGGAAGACCAGGCACAAAATACCTGTATATTCTCGACCGAATTTGCTTTAAGGATGATGGGCGATATTCAAAAGTATTTTATTGATGAAAAGGTTAGGAATTTTTATTCGGTATCGATTTCTGGCTACCATATCGCAGAAGCCGGTGCAAATCCAATCTCTCAACTTGCTTTTACATTAAGTAACGGTTTTACATTTGTAGAATATTATTTAAGCAGAGGCATGCATATCGATGATTTTGCGCCAAATTTATCTTTCTTCTTCTCAAATGGAATTGATCCTGAATATGCGGTAATTGGTCGCGTGGCTAGAAGAATTTGGGCAAAAGCCATTAAAAACAAATACAAAGGGAATGATCGTTCTCAAAAATTAAAATACCATATTCAAACTTCAGGGCGCTCTTTACATGCTCAGGAAATTGATTTTAATGACATCAGAACCACGTTGCAGGCCTTATATGCGATATATGATAACTGTAATTCTCTTCATACAAATGCTTACGATGAAGCCATTACAACACCAACTGAAGAATCGGTTCGCAGGGCTATGGCTATTCAATTAATTATAAACAGGGAGTTAGGTTTAGCTAAAAATGAAAATCCATTACAAGGTGCATTTATAATCGAAGAACTTACAGATTTAGTTGAGGATGCTGTTTTAGCAGAATTTAAACGTATAAATGATAGAGGTGGTGTTCTGGGCGCTATGGAAACCATGTACCAACGTGGCAAAATTCAGGAGGAAAGTTTATATTACGAAACGCTTAAACATACTGGTGAATATCCAATTGTTGGCGTAAATACATTCCTGAATAAAAACGGCTCACCTACAATTGTTCCTGGCGAAGTAATTAGAGCTACCGAAGAAGAAAAACAATACCAGATTGAAGCTTTAAAGAAGTTTCAGAACAGAAATGAAGGTAAAGCAGAAGAACAATTGAAGCAATTACAAAAATCGGCGATTGCGGGCGATAATATTTTTGAGCAACTTATGGAAGTTTGTAAAATTTGCTCATTAGGGCAAATAAGCAAAGCGCTTTATGAAGTTGGCGGACAGTATAGAAGAAATATGTAAAACAAAACGGCCCGTAAAGTAAATTTTAAGAAAAACTTGCCACATTGAGCTTGTGGAAATGCACTAAATTAAAAGGTTTTTCGACAAGCTTTCATTGACGTTATATACTAATAATTTTTTTAACCATCTAAGGAAAATCTAAGCTAATCTGACCGTCACATTTTATTAAAATGTTTGGCAAAGGGCAATAAACACCCCGTCCTGCGGACACCCCTCTGAAAGAGCTAATCTTTACACACATCTTTATATTCCATTATTTGCGCGTAAACTATAAATTGTTGGTTAAACTTATCTAACCCCTCTTTGATTGTGATATATCCTGGTGG
>NZ_JBHSBY010000077.1:0-5320 GCF_042650905.1 Pedobacter jamesrossensis
GAAACTTGCCATTTGGTTTCCTGACAGAATGATATTAGATTTGAACTAGATTTTTTTTGAGAAGCATTACTTTAGATTTGACACAGTTTATTTTACATACCCAAAATGGTCTAGAAGAATTAACGAAGAGCACAGGATTATATGAGGTTGCAGGAGATGTTCTCTACATATATTCTTTAAAAGGACATTACAAATAGTGGCGAAACGTTCTATACAAATCCAATCTACCCTATTAATTGGCATTGCCATACTTATTTATCTTTTTGGTTTATTTCCCTCTGCTGTTCAAAAATATTATTCAACAGGTTTCTATCCTTACATTTCTTCTTCGTTAAGATTCATTTCTTCCATTTTTCCATTTGCCATTGGCGATATTATTTACGCTTTAATTATAGGATATGTACTTTATAAAATCATCAGGTTTTACAAACGACGAAAAACTTTAACTAAGCACAATCGAATTACTGTTCCATTACAGGTTTTAAATTTCTTTCTAATTCTTTACGTAGTTTTCAAAATTGTTTGGGGCTTAAATTACAGTCGGCCAAGTGTAAGTGAAGAATTAGGCATTGGAAACGAAAAATACACCGTTAAAGAATTGGTTTTACTGGGCGATTATTTTGTTAAAAAAACTAATGATTTAAAGCTAAAACAAAGCAAAATCCCAGCTTATACAATTAAAGAATTAGAAACAAATTCGGCTGCTGCATACAATTTAATGGCAAAGAAAAACTCTTTATTTAGCTATAAAAATCCTTCTTTAAAAGCAGTTTTAAATCCTTGGATAATCAGTAAAGTTGGTATTGAGGGTTATTACGCACCGCTTACTGGGGAGGCCAACATGAATATGAATCTTCCTGATTTTGTTAAGCCTTATGTTTCATGCCACGAAATTGCACATCAACTGGGTATTGCTTATGAGGATGAAGCCAACCTTTTGGGTTACTTAACAGCAAGTAATAGTCCCGATGTGAATTACCAATATTCAGCTAACTATGAAATGTTGAGGTATATTTTGTTCGAGGTCAGAATGAAATCGCCAGATGATTACAAAATACTACACGATAAATTAGCTCCAGGTGTTTTAGCTGATTTTAAAACTGAAAAGGAATTTTGGAGAAAATATAACGGCGAAATGTTTGGCTATATGGATGCCGCTTTTGATAGTTTCTTAAAGCTCAATAATCAGAAAAAAGGGATTGATAGCTATCAGGATATTGTAATTTGGTTATGGAATATGCACCCCCTAGCCCCCTGAAGGGGGAACTACAGGCGAGGTGGTAAAGCAAAATTTCCTGATGATTTTTATAAACCCTACACGAACGATAGAAAGGCAAAGCCCCAAACTTTGAATTAAATAACCCTCGAAATGATTTTATAAATCCTTCATGAACGATTGAACGGCAAAGTCCCCTTTAGGGGATTTAGGGGTCTACCCGTGTATCGCCTCTTTTGTTCCGAAACTTTGAATTAATTCACCCTCAAAATCCAGCCACTCTTTCCAGCGTTTATCTACATCAACATCAATAGAATATTTACGGGCAAAGTTTAAAAATGCAGTATAATGCCCGGCTTCAGAAACCATTAATTCATGGTAAAATTTGGCCAATTCGGCATCTTTAATATTAAGAGAAAGTACACGAAAACGTTCACAACTTCTAGCTTCAATCATCGCCGCAAATAAAAGCCTGTCGATAAAGGCCTGGTTTCGGCTACCGTCTTTTTTGCTAAATTTTACTAAACGACCTACGTAATCATCTTTCCGCTCTCTACTTAACGTATAACCTCTCTGTTTAATAATATCGATAACCATTTGAAAATGTTGCATTTCTTCAATTGCAATGGCGGTTAATTCCTCTACCAAATCCTGGTGCTCAGAATTTTGAGTGATTAAAGTAATCGCATTCGAAGCCGCTTTTTGTTCGCACCAGGCATGGTCAGATAAAATTTCTTCTAAATTCGATTCAGCAATATCTGCCCAACGTGGGTCTGTCAATAATTTTAATCCTAACATTTTGAGATTGAGGTTAAGGTTGAGAGCATGGCTGCAAAATTAAGAATTTCTTTAAGAGCCCACGATTTAAATCGTGGGTTATGTTTATTTTGCAGAAATTTTAAATCATGAATAAAAAGAAATTATTGATAATTGGATTCGTTTGGCCTGAACCTACCTCATCGGCAGCAGGAACCAGAATGATTCAATTGGTCGATTTGTTTTTAAGCAGAGATTATGAAATTACTTTTGCTTGTGCCGCATCTAAAAGCAATTTCAGTTATAATTTTAAGGGGAAAAACGTTGTTGAACAAGAAATTAGACTCAACGATGAAAATTTTAACACTTTTTTAAAAGACTTCAACCCAGACATCGTAATGTTCGACCGTTTCATGATTGAAGAACAATACGGTTGGAGAGTTCAACAGGAATGCCCGAATGCATTACGAATTTTAGATACAGAAGATTTACATTTTCTGAGAAGTGCACGTGAGCATAGCACCAAAAAGCAAGTAAGTTTAGATTTATTTAATGACACAGCAAAGCGAGAAATTGCCTCTATTTTGCGTTGTGACTTATCGTTAATAATCTCTGAAATTGAGCTAGAAATCTTAAAAGAGCAGTTTAAAATTGATGCTTCCTTGCTTTATTATTTACCATTTCTCGAAAAAAAAATTACAGCAGAAACCACTCAAAACTGGATTCCTTTTGAGGAACGAGCTGATTTTATTTTCATTGGAAACTTTTTACATGAACCCAATTGGAATACGGTTCAAGTTTTAAAAACCAAGATTTGGCCTTTGCTGCGTAAAAAACTTCCAAACTCCAGCATGAATATTTATGGTGCTTACGCTTCGCCAAAGGTTTTGCAATTGGATAATAAAAACGAAAAATTCTTTATTCGAGGTAGAGCCGAAAATACACAAGAAACCATTGCCAAACATAGAATCCTACTTGCTCCTATCCTATTTGGCGCTGGTGTTAAAGGCAAATTTATTGATGCCATGCAGGTTGGTACGCCATCTGCAACCACTTCTATCGGCGCCGAAGCTATGAAAGGCGATTTAGAATGGAATGGTTATATTGAGGATGACTTAGAAATTTTTGTAGTGAAAGCAGCTGAATTGTATCAAAATAAAGAACTGTGGCTTTCTGCCCAACAAAATGGTGTCCGAATTATTAATGAGCGCTACAGTTGGGATTCTTTCGCTGTTGATTTTCTCATGAAAGTTGAAGAGTTACTTTCGGATTTAATTAAACACAGACAAGATAACTTTTTTGGGCAAATTTTAAATCATCATACAGCGCAAAGTACAAAGTATATGTCGTTATGGATTGCGGAGAAGAATAAAACTGCATCGAATAAATTATTATAAAATATTCGCATATACCATTTACATTAGCTGTATTGGCGTAATAAAGTTGCGTATATTTATGAGTTAGCCGAAAGGCTAACCCACTAATTCAAAAGCTAAAAAGATGACGCTATTTCAAACTAAAGCTCCACTGACTTACTATTTTCTATTAGCTTTTTTAGTTATAACAACTCTTTTATTTACATTTTTTATGCTAATCGAAAGGCTCGATATTACAAGCGGTATATTTTGCATTGTTATATTGAACCTAATAGCTTTTTATTCATTTGGTAGATACTTATGCACTTTAGAACTTTTAGACAATAAAATCTTATTAACCTTTATATACCCATTCAGAACAATAAAAAAATATGAGTTCCAAGGAATATCAGAACTTGACTTTAGAGGCGATTCAGTTCAAAGCTATTTTGGACTATTAGTTCCAGGAAATAACTCAGTGTTACATCGTGGTTTCTACCGACTTTACCTAACTGACAACAATGGACGGCTCTTCGATATAAAATACAATATTAATGAGGCTGACAATAAAAAACTGATTAAAATCCTTAACCAATGTATAAAGTAACCGCCCTTCCGCTAACAGCAAATTTGCACAAAAATGGCTGACGGTGGTTTATGTCAATTCATCATTTATTTACTTAATTTAGTGCGGTACGACAATGGTTTTGCAAGCAATGCCATTTCTGCACAAATTTTCAAAACGTTATAGGCAACCTTAAAGACAGACTACACTAAAATGATACAACAAGAATTTGCAAACAAAGCGAAGACGATTTTAGAACCAGACAGCAATGTTATTGGTTTGGCAGTTGCGGGTTCGTGGCTGACAAATGAATTAGACGAATTTTCTGACCTTGACCTAATTCTTGTAACTAAACAAAAGGTTTCAGGCGAAAAAAACTTAATGATTGACTATGCAAAAAGGTTAGGGAATTTCTTATCAGGCTTTACAGGAGAACACGTTGGAGAGCCAAGAGTATTAATTTGCTTATTTGACAATCCACTTTTACACGTTGACATAAAATTTTTAACTCTTGACGAATTTCACTCACGAATTGAAACGCCAATGTTATTAATTGACAAAGACCGACAACTTGAAAGAGCAATCAATAATTCACATGCCAAATTTCCTTACCCCGACTACCAATGGATTGAAGACCGTTTCTGGACTTGGACACATTATGCTTTAGTAAAAATTGGACGTGGAGAATATCTTGAAGCTTACGATTTTATGGGATTTTTAAGAATGGTTGTATTTGGACCTTTACTCCACATAAAAAATAACAACCTACCTCGTGGAGTAAGGAAAGTAGAAACAGATTTAGAAAGTGAAGATTTAGTAAAACTAAAACTCACAATTCCATCATACGACAGACAATCATTATTAGACAGTTTGAGAAACGCAGTATCGTTATACAGAGAATTAAGGACAGAATTGTATGCTAACAAGGTGAGTTTCCAAGGCGAGACAGACAAAAAAGTGATGAACTATTTTGATGAAATCGAGAGCAGAAAATAAAAGAAAGGCTGCCTATAACAGCAGTTCTTCGATTGAACTTTAGTAAGAATATTGGCTTTTGTGCTTCGGTTGACCGCCCGAACGCAAGGCCCCAAAACGTTAGTGGCAATGGCAGGACGACCCCAACCGACTAACAGACACCCAACCAAACGACACAGGATTTTTTTTGAGCTAACGCCTTTGTTCATTTGGTTTGCCCGACACAAAAGCCAATGCTTCAAAAACCAAGAAAGCCAAGCCAACCCACCACCCAAAACGTCTGGACCTCTTAACAAAACAAAATTGGACTTTTCAACAAACCAATTTGAAAATTTTAGGCGCATATTTAGTATCCGCCCTATAAACTACATATTTGATTAACCCATTATATTTTTAAAGTTCTGCGGGTAGAGCTCCTTGATTTTTTTGTGGTTTATCGACATTATATTTTCC
>NZ_JBHSBY010000078.1:0-5406 GCF_042650905.1 Pedobacter jamesrossensis
CTAACAGGCTGAAAAAACTACAACCTCATTCCACGTAAAAAATCTTCAATCAACATTCGTTTTTTTCCTTCGTATTGAATATCCAAAAGTTTTATAAAACCATCTTTAGTAGCAAATTTTAAATAGGTTTTACCATCTGTTAAAAATCCACCGGCAGCAATTCCAGGCTCTTTATCTTCCAGCTCTGCTTTAAATACCTTAAGTGTTTTGTCATTTAGCAAGGTAAAAGCTTTTGGATATGGACTTAATCCTCTAATTAAATTATAAACTGTTTGCGATGAATTATTCCAATCTATTTTACAATCATCCTTAAATATTTTAGGGGCGTGTTTTAAAGTATCACTCTGTGGTTGAGGCTGTTCTGTAAAATTACCATCTGCAATTGCAGTAACTGTTTTAACCAGTAAATTAGCGCCAATAACCATTAATTTATCATGTAGTTCACCTGCTGTTTCATCATTAGCAATTGGGGTACTATCACTTAAAATTATATCTCCTGTATCAATAGTATGTGTTAAAAAGAAGGTTGTAACGCCACTTTCCTTTTCGCCATTTATAATTGCATGGTTAATTGGTGCAGCACCGCGATATTGAGGCAACAAAGAACCATGTAAGTTAATTGTGCCTTTTGCTGGCATGGCCCAAACCACTTCTGGTAACATTCTAAAAGCCACTACCACCTGCAAATCTGCCTGATATGATTTTAGTTCTTCCAAAAAATCAGGATTTTTTAGTTTCTCCGGTTGTAGAACCGGAATTCCTTTTTCTACAGCATATTTTTTTACTGCACTTTCATTAAGTTTTTGCCCGCGACCAGCAGGTTTATCAGGCGCCGTAATTACTGCAACCACATTAAAATTTGCTTGCACCAAAGCATCTAAAGAAGCAACTGCAAAATCGGGTGTACCCATAAAAACTATTTTCATAAGAAAGTGTTGTGTTAAAAAAAAAACGCGAATACTCGTGTTATGTTTTGCAAAATAACTAAAAATAAAATCATCCTTATAGATAAAAATGGTACAAGGCGAAGATGTTGTTAAAGCGAGCGGCTTGGTTTATGTAACCGATTCGGCACCTGGTTTTTATCGTAAAGGCAAACCAGGAAAATTTCATTACGAGGATAAAAAAGGACAGAAAATTACCGAGGAGAGACATCTCGACAGAATAAAAGCGTTGGTTATTCCACCAGCATGGCAAAATGTATGGATTGCCAGTAAACCGAATGCTTATTTACAAGTTACCGGAATCGATGCTGCTGGAAGAAAGCAGTATAAATATCATACAAAATGGACAAATCGTCGTTCTGAAGATAAATATTTTAGACTTTACGCTTTCGGTAAAACGCTCGCAGACGCCAGAAAAAAAATTGCAAAAGATTTAAAGCGTAAAGAACTAGACGAAAGAAAAGTGCTTGCTATTTCTGTAGATGTGCTTCAAAAAACATTAATTAGAGTTGGTAATGAGAATTACAAGCATTTGTATGGCTCTTTTGGCTTAACAACATTGAGAGATAAACATGTAAGGATTACCGGAAGTAAAATCAGCATGGATTTTATAGGCAAAAAAGGAGTAAGGCAAAATGTAGAACTTAATGACAGAAGCTTAGCTAAATTAGTTAAAAAATGTCGTGATATACCTGGGCAAGAGCTATTTCAATTTTATTCAAACGGAAAAGAACATAAAAGTATCGATTCTGGAAAAATTAACGCTTACATACGAGAAATAACTGGAAACGACTTTACTGCAAAAGATTTTAGAACCTGGGGCGGAACTTTAGAAGCTTTGCGTCAGTTTTCTAAATGCAGAGCTGATGGAAACATCGAGCTTAATACAAAAAAAACTGTTGTTTCGGTTTTGGATTGCGTAGCTAAAAAGTTGGGCAATACAAGAGCTGTTTGCAAGAGTTCTTACGTTTATCCACTTCTAATTACAGCTTACGAAAATGATGAATTAGATAAATATATTAAGAAAATGAACAATAAAAAAGCTATCGGAAAGTTAAGTTTAGAGCATGATGAGAAAGTCTTATTGTCTTTCTTAAAATCAACAGGAAGTAAATAAAAATTAATCAAAAGGCTCCAATTATTCTTTTGGAGCCTTTTTTATCGAGTGAACAGGTTGTTCCTCATTTTCTCTTTGTTTCGCAGGATTGTCTGTTTTAACAGGTTTATTTGGTGTTGTATCGTTAGGCTTTCTAACGGTTTTATTGTCTACTGGCTTTCTGCCTTTTGGTACTTCCTCCAAATAATTACTGCCTGGCTTATCACTTTTTATTTTTGGTCCGCTCATAATACAAATGATTGAATTTTGAATGATTATACAAGTAGAACATTCTGGTTTTAAACATTGTTTTAATTATCAGGATATTTACCGATTCAGTCATTCAAAATTCTCTCATTCAATCATTAATTATATAGCAAATATTTTTTACGCATGGTTTTGTAGGCGCTTAATCCTGGTTCCCAACTTGCTCTTATTTCCTTTTCACTTTTCCCATCAATAATTTGTTGTCTAAAATCAGCAACACCAACCAATTTCTCAATAGGCATTGTCTGATTACTCAATTTAGAATTAAAGAAATCTTCTTTTTTAGGCGAAGCTTTATATAATTGAATAACCCAATCTATGTTTATTTTTTTCTCTCTTCGTAAAATAGACGTATCATAATTTCTTAAATCTATTCCATAACATTCTTGATCTTTAAAGACTGGAGTTTCCGCCATTCCTTTAATTCCTGTTGGTGTATATGAAAATTTGTAAATGCCTTTTAAGTAAGGTGCGCCTATTATGGTAAACGGAAATTGTGTACCACGACCATGGTTAAGATAAATCCCTTCGAATAAGCAGGTAGAAGGATATAATAAAATAGATTGTTGTGTATTTAAATTTGGAGATGGTTTAACGGGTAAAGTATATTCCATATCATGGTTGTAATTGGCATTTTTTATAATTGTGATTTTGCATTTCACTTTATCTTTTAACCAACCTTCGCCATTAAGCATTTGCGCATATTCTCCAATGGTTAAACCATGAGCCATCGGAATTGGCTGTATTCCAATACCTGATTTAAATTTTGGTTCTAAAATTGGCCCATCAATTAAATAACCGTTAGGATTTGGGCGGTCTAAAATTAAAAGTTCTTTATTATTAGCTGCACATGCTTCCATTACGTGCTGCAAAGTATTAATGTAGGTGTAAAAACGAACGCCAACATCCTGGATGTCGAAAATCATAATATCGATATCGGCTAAATCTTCTGCAGTTGGTGTACTGTGTTTTCCATAAAGCGAAACCGCTTTAATACCCGTTTTCTCATCCACATCATCGCTAACTTTTACTCCAGCACTCGCATTTCCTCTAAAACCGTGCTCCGGACCAAAAATCTTCTGAATTTTAACACCAAGTTTTAATAAGCTATCTACAGCAGTTTCTTTCCCGATTATCGAAGTTGGGTTAACAACCATACCAACACGCTTACCTTTAAGTAATGGTAAATATTTCTCTGTTTGTTCTGCACCTGTTTTAATAGAACTTGCTAACACTTTACTTTCCTTAAGTAAGGTTTTACTGTTCATAGGTTCTTTTCCGTGAACTTCCTGTTCTAGAGATTTTGGTCCTTGTCCGCAAGCTGAAAGTGCTACTAAACTGGTTAAAGCAAAGCTGATATATGTTTTCATAGTTTTATTGTGGTAATCATTCAAATCTGTTTTTTCAATCAATTAAAACAATTTAGCACTTTTTTAATTATTGTTTACAGCGTATTGATTTTTTTACGATTGGTATTTATTTTCAAAAATGCCATTTTTAAAAAGGATTTAAGCATTTTTGCTACTACAAATTTATCAAATTGAATTTCGAATACTTCATAGCCGGGCGTATTGCCATAAAATCAGAAAGAACCTTTTCAAAGCTCATTGTGCGTATTGCAATTGCAGGCGTAATGTTGAGTTTAGCAGTTATGATTCTTTCTATAGCCATTATTAAAGGCTTTAAAACCGAAATTCAAGATAAAGTTAGAGGTTATTTGGGCGATGTACAAATTACCAGATATGATTTAAATAATTCTTTTGAGCACTCGCCTTTTGTTTTGGATAGCGCAACAGAAAAGCAATTAAGAACTAATTCCAATATCGAATATTTTTATCCTTTTGCTACAAAGCCAGCAATTCTTTCTGCAAACAACGAAATTGAAGGAATTAACTTTAAAGGCGTAGATAAGTCATATAACTGGGATTACATTAAGCAACATATCATCAGTGGTACAATTATCGATTTTTCTGATAGCCTCACAGCAATGCAGGAGCTGCTGATTTCAAACTACACTGCAAAACGATTAAAACTTAAAACTGGAGATGATTTCATCATGTATTTTGTTCAAAATCAATTACGGCCAAGGAAATTTAAAATCGTAGGCGTTTACGATATTGGGGTAGAAGACATAGATAAGGGTTTTGTTTTAGGCAACCTAAATATAGTAAAGCGTTTAAATAACTGGCAACCAAATGAAGTTGGCGGTATAGAAATCAGGATTAAAGATTTTAATAAATTAAAGCCAGTTGCCGATGATATTTTCGAAAAACTGCCTCAAAATCTCCGTTCGTATTCAATTAAAGAAAACTTTCCAAACATATTTACCTGGCTTGGCTTACTCGATGTTAATACGCGTGTTCTACTTATTTTAATGCTTATTGTTGGCGTTATAAATATGATTACAGCATTATTGATTATGATTTTAGAGCGAACAAATATGATTGGAATGCTAAAGTCGTTCGGAGCAAGTAACTGGAGTATCATGAAAATTTTCCTTTACAATGCAGCGTATTTAATAGGTATAGGCTTGTTGCTCGGTAATATTTTAGGTTTGGGTTTAGGCTTTTTCCAACAGGCAACGCACATATTTAAACTTGACCAAACCTCATATTTCCTGGCTTATGCACCAATCGAATTCCATTTTATCGATGTTTTGGCATTAAATGTAATAACAGTTGTAGTTTGTTTAACCGTTTTAATAATCCCATCACTATTAATTAGTAAGGTTTCGCCTTTAAAAGCAATCAGATTTAAATAGTATAAAATTCTTAGAAAAGCAGGTTTCGGTTCTTTTCGGCTCCGATAATCCTGCTTTCCATTTTCGCCCCGATCAAACCAGTGCCATAATGAAACATATCACAATGCAAATATTACAGATGGTTAAGTCGGGGGCTATCATTCCAATCAGTTTTCTTTAACAAATGATTTATGCAATTATTCTCGGCTAATCTCTAATTTAGCTGTTTTGGGTAATGTAGCATTGGTTAAATCGGATCAAGCAAAAAAGTTGGGGAGTTGAGAAGTTTATTTAATTTTGTACAACATTATTATTTTGGACACTTCAATACTATCTTTAATACTACCTGAAGGGTTAAC
>NZ_JBHSBY010000079.1:0-6190 GCF_042650905.1 Pedobacter jamesrossensis
AGGATATATCACAATCAAAGAGGGGTTAGATAAGTTTAACCAACAATTTATAGTTTACGCGCAAATAATGGAATATAAAGATGTGTGTAAAGATTAGCTCCAAAGGAGAGGGTTTTTGGTTGCGTACTTTAAACCCTTTGGTTCAAATCACAAAACTTTGTTTCCTTCTCCTTCGGAGAGGGATTGCATAAAAAAAGATAAACCATCACCATTGATAGGGTGAGGCTTATTTCACAATCATCAGCTTTGCAAACTTCAATAGCAGTTGTTTATTCCCTAATCCTTGGAAAAACACCGTTGCTTTTACATCAGGTAAATTTCCTTCCAAGCTAATAATTTTCCCGAAACCAAATTTTTCGTGCTCTACTTCCATTCCACCTTGAAATTCATCAGGTTGAGAAGGTGTAAAACCCGGCGTAGGTACGTGAGCCTTTGCTAATAATGACGTCGTTTTTGGGCGAACAGGTGGTGTACTTGCTGTACTAGCAGGTTTTGGTTTGCTAAAGAAATCACGTGGCTGCGATGTCCATGTTTTGCGTTCATCATCAAAATTGCCTTCGAGTGCACTAATTTTAGCTGGCTTAACCTCCAGTTCTAAAAACTTCGGGTTAATTTCATTAATAAAACGACTTGGTTCGCAGTTGGTTAAAGTTCCCCAGCGGTAGCGAGAAGTAGCATAAGTAATGGTTAGTTTTACTTCTGCCCGGGTAATAGCCACATAAAACAAACGACGTTCCTCTTCCAAATCAGAACGAGAGTTAACCGACATTTGCGATGGGAACAGATTCTCTTCCAAACCCACAATAAACACGTTTTTAAACTCTAAACCTTTGGCCGAGTGAATCGTCATTAACGAAACCGTATCCTTGTTTTTGTCGCCATCTTTATCGTCATTGGTTAAAAGCGCAACATCCTGCATAAAAATATCAAGACCTTTCTCTTCAATATCCTCACGTTCGGCAAACTCCTTTATACCATTTAATAACTCCTGAATATTCTCGTACCTCGCCCTACCTTCAACACTATCATCGGTGTATAATTCCTTTAAAATGCCCGCGTGTTGCGCAATAAACAAGGCAGAATCATAAGCGTCAAGCTTTTTAGCTTCTGCCTGAAAACTTTGAACCATCATCGAAAAATCGTTCAACTGGTTTGCTAAACGACCATCAACGTATTGATGCGCATTCGAAATAACATCCCACATGGTTACATTATTTTGGTCGGCAGCAACAATAATTTTATCAATTGAAGTATCTCCAATACCGCGTTTTGGATAATTAATTACACGTTTTATCGCTTCTTCATCCTTCGGATTAAAAGTTAAACGGAAGTAGGCGATTAAATCTTTAATCTCTTTGCGTTGGTAAAAAGATTGCCCACCGTAGATTTTGTATGGGATATTCAGTTTTCTTAAACCTTCCTCCATTGCTCTACTTTGAGCATTGGTGCGGTACAAAATAGCAAAATCGCTGTGCTGGTAACCTTTTGTAGTACGCTCCTGAATAATAGATTCGGCAACTAATTTACCTTCCTCATTATCGGTAAAAGCACGGGCTACTTTAATTCTATCGCCTTCGGCATTTTCAGAGAAAACATTTTTCTCCAGCTGATTTTTGTTATTGGCAATGATGCTACTTGCGGCATCAACTATATTTTGAGTAGAGCGATAATTTTGCTCTAACTTATAAACTTTTAAATCAGGGTAATCGCGTTCGAAATTTAAAATATTCTGAATATTCGCCCCACGGAAAGCATAAATACTTTGTGCGTCATCACCCACCACGCAAATGTTTTGGTAGGCAGCAGCCAGTTTTTTCACAATTGTATATTGCGAAAAGTTGGTATCCTGATACTCATCTACCATTAAATACCTAAATTTTTGCTGGTATTTATTTAAAACATCGGTGTGTTCTTTCAATAAAATATTGGTTTTAAACAACAAATCATCAAAATCCATTGCGCCAGCTCTAAAGCAACGTTTAGCATATTGTTCGTAAATCTGCCCAATTAGCGGTCGCTTATTTTGAATATCCTCCGCCTGAATCTGGTCGTTAGCCTGGTATTCGCCCCAAGAAATCAAATTGTTTTTAGCTGATGAAATTCTGCCGAAAACGAAGTTAACCGCGTAAAGCTTATCGTCAAGCTGCATTTCTTTCAAAATGGCACGCAAAACACTTTTGCTATCGTCGGTATCGTAAATGGTAAAATTGCTAGGATAGCCGATTTTTTCCGCTTCAACACGTAAAATTTTCGCAAAAACAGAGTGAAAAGTACCCATCCAAATGTTTTTCGCCTCAGCGCCAACCACTTTGCCAATACGCTCACGCATATCCTTACTCGCTTTATTGGTAAAGGTTAAAACCAGAATGTTAAAAGGGTCAGTTCCAGTTTGAATTAAATGTGCAACCCTATATGTAATTACCCTCGTTTTGCCCGAACCTGCACCCGCAACAATCATTACGGGTCCTTTTGTGTTCTCTACTGCTGCTCTTTGTTGTGGGTTTAATCCTTCTAAATAATCCAATTCGGCTCCTGTTTTTTTGAGATTCAAAAATAACAATTCTATAGTCTTTTTCTGAAGTTGTTGGTAATTATTTCACCTCCTAGTACAAAGTCCCCTTCAGGGGATTTAGGTGTAAAGCTAAACCCGAATATCATCGCGAAGTTAGTCCTTTGCTTTGCTCATACGCCTGCAGGCCTTAAACTCGAAGGCCGATATCCGCTTCGCCAAGGTTTAGATAAATTGAGATTTTACTGCTTATTGAAGGTTTAAAACCCAATTAACTAAAATATACGCCCTCTTGTATGCCTTAAATGGCTAATATAGTGGCTCGTGCAGACACGAACCATAGCTTGAATATTATATCTCAAAATTTATCAACCTTATGCCAAAATTTCCTGTTCCATATTTAGGAATAGAATTTGATACGCTGTTGTTATGGATGATAATAAAATAAACAAAAATATAGAGTTTACTGATATCCCAGAGGGGGCAAGTACAGATATTTACGCTAACCTAAAAGAGAAATTAGAAAGCGTAGAGAAGTTTCCCGGTATATATAACTTCAAATTTATTATAACAGGCGGATTAGGTAAAATAGAAGAATTACGCAAAATTTTACCTGATGATAAATTTATTGAGCAACCATCTAAAACAGGTAAATACGTATCAATAACCGTAAAAAAAGAAATGCAAAATGCCGATGAAGTAATTGCGGTTTATAAACAGGCTGCAACCATCCAAGGTATAATGACACTATAAATAAGGTTAGCTTTTCGATATGTTCAAGGAATTATATCGGAAAGCTTGGTCTAGCAGATTCTAATAAAATTCTTAATTACCTCGCAACAATAAACTTTTTAACAGAATTATATTGCCCGGAATCGGAAGATATTTTGAAAAAGTAAATACCAGGAACGAAACCCGTTGTATTAATATCTAATGTGTGTTTGCCTGTGTTAAGGTATTCGTTAACCACTGTTTTAGTTAATCTACCCATCATATCATAAATCTGAATATTTATTTTATCTGATTCAGGAAGCACGATATCAATATAGGTTTGTGTAGAGGCTGGGTTAGGATAATTCTGAGTAACTACAAATTTTAAGAATCTGTCAAAAATAGCCTTATTAATGGTGTCGAAAATTACATAGCTAATTAATCTATAGCCTCTCGCATTGGGATGGTATTCATCCTGATAAAGCGAAAAATCTCTACGCATTGCTGCATTTATATCAGCGAGGTAAATTTTATATTCAGCTGCAAGTTTTCTGTAAGCAGCGTTAATCATTCTAATATTAGTATTTACAGCAACCAAAGGTTTACTTGCTCTATCATCAACATTTTGAAGTGTACAAATAATTGGAACAAGTTTTTGCTTTAGACTTGTGGTTATTAAAAGGCGCATGTTTTCTGTTGTTTCTGCAACACTTCCTCTACCTAAAGCAATTGCGCCAGCATCATTAACACCCATCGAAATTACAATGAATCCAGTTCTATCTTTAATAGCCCTATCAATTCTAAGTAAACCTTGTCGAGTTGTTTGTCCGCCAATGCCTTGATTAGTAATGTTTACAACTTTGCCACTATAGCAGTTCAAGAAGTTGCTTTCTAGCATGGTTTGAAAACCAAGACCTTTAACTCCCTCTACAGTACTTGCTCCAAATGTTACAATATTGATACTGTCTTTAGCATAGTATTGAGCCGCCTCAGGACAACTAACTTTTACGTTGTTTTGTGCCAGCGAAATTACCGGAGTTAAAAATGAAACTAGCAGCAGAATATGCAGTAAAGTTGCCCTTAATTTCATTATAACTTTCTTGTTGTGAGGTTTGTATGCGTTGGGGTTTAAAAGGCGCAATTTAGCAAAAAAATGAAATAATTAGGTTCCTCAAAAATAATTTATAGAAATATTTAACATTGAAATTATATTACGAAAAAATAGCAACTTGTAGTTTTTATTTTACTTAATTCTGCCCTCTGTGTTTATAATGGTTTTATATCCATTTCTGTTTAAAATTTTAAGCCTTCTAGACTAAAACCTTATATTTGCCCAAATTCATTTTGTTATGCAAGAGATTAAAAATTATGTAGAAACGCACAAACAACGCTTTTTAGATGAGTTGTTTGAATTACTACGTTTTCCATCGGTTAGTGCCGACCCGAAATACAAAGGCGATGTTTTAAAAACTGCAGATTATGTAGCTCAAAAGTTAAAAGATGCAGGTGCAGATAATGTTGAAATTTGCGAAACAGCTGGTTATCCAATTGTTTATGGAGAAAAAATTATAGATGCTTCTTTACCAACAGTTTTAATCTACGGTCATTACGATGTGCAACCTGCCGACCCGTTGGAACTTTGGCAAACGCCTCCTTTCGAACCAACAGTACGCGATGGTAAAATTTACGCTCGTGGCGCTTGCGATGATAAAGGCCAGTTTTACATGCACGTAAAAGCATTTGAATTGATGATGGAAACCAATACTTTGGCTTGCAACGTTAAATTCATGATAGAGGGTGAAGAAGAAGTTGGTTCAGCAAACCTTGGTATTTTCGTAAAAGCAAACGCAGAACGTTTAAAAGCAGATGTGGTTTTAATTTCAGATACATCTATGATTAGCATGGAGCATCCATCTATCGAAACAGGCTTACGTGGCTTAGCTTACATGGAAGTAGAAGTTGTTGGCCCGAATCGCGATTTGCACTCTGGTGTTTATGGTGGTGCTGTAGCAAATCCGGCAACTATACTTTGTAAAATGATTGCTTCGTTACACGATGAAAATAACCACATTACCATTCCTGCTTTTTACGATAAGGTTATCGAATTGACTGATGAGGAGAAAAAGGCTTTAAATTCTGCTCCTTATGATGAAGAAGAATATAAAAAGGATCTTAATATAGATGAGGTTTGGGGTGAAAAAGGTTATTCTACATTAGAACGTACCGGAACCCGTCCGACTTTAGAAGTTAACGGCATTTGGAGTGGTTACATTGGCGAAGGTGCTAAAACCGTGTTACCAAGTAAAGCAAATGCAAAAATTTCTATGCGTTTAGTTCCAAATCAAAGTTCTGAAGAAATTGCTGAAATTTTCACCAAACACTTCGAAAGCATTGCACCAAAAAATGTAAAAGTAAAAGTTACACCTCATCATGGAGGCGAGCCTGTTGTTACACCAACCGACAGTATCGCTTATAAAGCCGCAGAAAAAGCAATTGAAGATAGCTTCGGTAAAACGGCTATTCCAACTCGTGGAGGCGGTAGTATTCCAATTGTAGCTTTGTTTGAAGATGTTTTGGGTATCAAATCTGTGCTTTTTGGTTTCGGTTTAGATAGCGATGCATTACACTCGCCAAACGAGAAATATGATATTTTTAACTATTACAAAGGAATCGAGACATTGCCATTATTCCATAAATATTTCGCGGAGTTAAGTAAATAAGTTTAATTTATTTGTCAGTCTGAGCGTAGTCGAAGACTAATTAAGGGGCTGTATCATAAATAAAATGATCAGCCCTTTTATTTTGCTTAAATTTTTTATATTTTTTTATGTGATTTTTTGGTTTAAAGTATTGATTTTCATATACTTATGATATAATAATCACGTTAATGGCCGCTCAGAAACCAGCTTTTAAACCCTATCTACAGGATCAGCTCATGGCTTTTCCCCCAACCTTTGACGAACTCATTCC
>NZ_JBHSBY010000080.1:0-7218 GCF_042650905.1 Pedobacter jamesrossensis
AGAGTATTATAATATACCTTTAAAATACAAAAAAGGGAGCAGAAAACATAGTTTCTAACTCCCTTTTTTAAACAATTTTATGGGTGGACTTTTTCAGTGCCCTCCCGTAACCGGAGACCTTTTTTCGGATTGTTTTTCATAACCCTAACTATAACTAAAAATTGAGAGAATCGATTCTGTTTTTACAGATATCAATGTAATTTAGAGAGCTAATATTTTATAATCATAAACTATATGGTTTCTATCGAGGTAATTCCTTTGTAGTAAAAAGCCAAAGGTAAAAACCGCTTATTTTCTATCTCTGTTTTGAAAACATTGGTTAATATCGAAGAATGAAAAGCCTCGAAACCATCGTCCATGATTTTCTTTGTTCTTTGCCCGTATGTAATAATACAAACAGAATTACATTTTAATTGCTCAGCTTTAACTATCCTTTCTTTATCCAGCCTTTCACACAAACCTCGCCCATGAAAAGATTTATGAATAACCAACCTGCTTAAAGATGCAATAGGAAAATCTATATTGGCTACATCTGCATCATCATTTAATTTGTGTCCTGACAAGCTGTCTAAACTATTATGTTTTGAGAGTCGTGCAGATGCAACAATATTATTTTTCTCATCAAAGGCTGCCCAATGAAAGGCGTATTCATCATACTCATCATAAAAACAAGTTATTAAATCTTCTTTTGCCGGATGAGGATTATTCTGTTCCCAAACAGCTTTACGAAGTTCTAAAATTTCTTTCTTATGGTAGCTAAAGTTTACTTCTTTAATAATTATCATAATAGTAGATTATTTTCCACAAGCCTATTAAGTGATAATCCATCTAAATTCAAACTACCCAAAACACCAGAATCATTTTATAGCTGCTTTTGCTTCAGTCAAATCTAATTAGATACACTGTTGATTTCTGGCATTAAACACCCTTTTTAATAGGGTGTTTTTACGGTATTGAATAGGGGGATTTTGCGGTTGGTAATTTGCGTATTTATAACCAATTTTATAAGAATATATAGCCAAACGAATTATGATAAAAACACCACGCGGAAAGGATGGAAAAGATAATACCATCCCCGTAGACATTGCAAAAAAAATGACGGCTGCTTTTAGAGAAAGTCAAAAAGCAGATAAAGGTACTTTTACCGAGGCTACCTGGTTTCCTGCGCAGCAAATTAAACAATTAGCAGAAAAAGTTGCCAAATTTGACGGAGACGGTGTTAGAATTTATTTTGGCAGATATACTGACGAAATAATTGATGCAATTAATAAATTAGGCTATGGAGATCAAATTCCTCACACCTATGCAAATATGAATACCACACTTTTTGTAGTTACAAAAGTTATTGATAACAAACCAAGAACAGATTACTTTGTAGATAAAGTGTCTCAGGGGCATCATGATAAAATTGCAATGAAAAAACTAAGCAGTTCACCTTCTCCTACAGACCCGGATGATAGAGGCAATTTATGCCCGACCGACTGTGATGATGACAGTGAATTAATGTAACCTTGAGTAATTAAGCAGTTATAGTTAATATATTTTTTTTATAAATCTAAATGCACTTAATATCCACAAGTAACTTAATAGAATATTTATGCCTCCTGTTTGGCATTTTTTTTTTAATAAAAGATAAAGCAACGTTTTGGCGTATTTCATTAGTTTATATTTTAATAGTTTGTTTAACAGAAACCACCGCTGGTATTATTTCTAAAGTTTACCACCATCATAATGTGACGATTTATAATATCTACATGCTTTTAGAAGCAACGTATGTAAGTTATGGGTTGTATTATTTTTTGAGAGAATATATAAAAAATATAGTTTATTGGATTCTTGCAGTCTATTGTATTATTCTTACAATAAGCGCATTTTGTATTTATGATCATGGCATACATACATATAATAGCCTCACCGTAAGTATCATGTCTGTGTTTTTTGTGGTATTTAGCTTACTTTATTTTTATGTATTACTGAAAGACGAATCTTTTATCGATTTAAAATTTCATCCAGCATTTTGGTGGATAGGTGGTGTTTTAATTTTTTACTTCGGGGGTACTTTAGCTAATTTCTTTGATGACATTATTCAGATGAAATTTTTCAGGGACTTAAATGCAAGAACCATAATATACACTACACTTAACGCCTTTTTATACGGTTTTTGGTCTTATTCATTTATATGCAGAACTCGCCAACGCAAATTATCTCTTTAATTATATTAGCATCATTAGTTTTTCTTTTGATGCCAATATTTTTATTGATGTACATCCGATCGTACAATCGCCACAAGAAAAACCACATTGCGGAGAAACAAAATATGCAGCAAAAGTTTGATTCTGAAATTTTAAAAACTCACATAGAAGTTCAGGAGCAAACCATGCAAACCATCGCCACAGAATTACATGATAACATAGGCCAATTGCTGAGTCTAACCACTCTTACACTAAACTCCATCAAAATCCCTGAGAATGAAAAAGTAACCGAAAAAGTTAACAATTCGCTTTCTTTGGTAAATAAATCTATTAAAGAAATTAGAGAATTAGCCAAGATTCTACATGGTGAACAAATCGTAGAATCGGGTATAGGCAATGCTATAGAACAGGAAATTAACTGGCTAAAGAGAGTTGGTGGTTATAAATTAAGTATCAATAATGATTTACTCGATATTAAGATTTCTTCTCCAGATAAGGATTTAATCATCTTGAGGTTATTGCAAGAGATAATTAATAATATTATAAAGCATGCTCAGGCAACATCCATACAAATAGACACTTGTCTAAAGAATGATACTTTGCTCTTAACTGTAAAAGAAAATGGTGTCGGCTTCGATTATGATGAAGCTAAAAATAAAAAAAGCGGGATGGGACTTTCATCGGTACAGAAAAGAATTGAAATGATTAAGGGGAAAATTGATGTAAATTCGACCATTGAAAAAGGTACATCCATTTTTATAGAAATTCCTTATCCTTAAATTATGCAAACAAAATCACTATCTATCGGCATTGTTGATGACCATACACTTTTCCGTTCGGGTTTGGCGAATTTATTATCCGAATTTGAGGAAATAAATGTTCTTTTTCAAGCTACAAACGGGATTGACATGCAGAAACAGATAAAGAATCATCCGAATGTAGAGCTAATATTAATGGATATAAATATGCCACTTATGGATGGGTATGCAGCAACACAATTTATAAAAAAGGAGTATCCTGAAATAAATGTATTAGCGCTAAGCATGTTTGAAGATGAAAAAGCTATTATTGGCATGTTAAAAGCTGGTGCCGGTGGTTACATGCTGAAAGAATCTACACCATCAGATTTGGTTATTGCAATAAGAACAACCATTGAAAAAGGTTTCTTCATAAACGACATGGTTTCTGGCAGGTTATTATTTTCTTTGAAACAAGATGAACCAAAACCATTAATTACGGAGAAAGAACATACTTTTTTGCAATACTGCAGTACAGAACTTACCTACAGGGAAATTGCCGATTTGATGAATATTAGCCCTAGAACGGTTGATAATTATCGAGAATCATTATTTGCAAAGCTTAACATAAAAACAAGAACTGGCCTAGTTGTTTATGGAATTAAGCATAATCTTATAAAAATTTAGAAAATAATATCTAAATTTTTGTCGAAACATTTGTAAAACTAATTAATTAGTTTTAACTTTAATATCACAGGCATATCACGCCTACTCCTATAATCAAAAAAATAAAATGGATATTAAAGATTTAACCAAAGCCGAAGAGCAGATAATGCAAGTTTTATGGCAATTGGAAAAAGCATTTGTTAAAGAGGTAATCGAAGAATTACCTATCCCTAAACCGGCCTATAACACGGTATCAACAATTATTAGAATTCTTGAAACTAAAGGATTTATTGGTCACGAAGCATTTGGCAAAGCGCACCAATATCATCCCTTAATAAGTAAAGAAGAATATAAACGCCATGCAACCGAAAAATTACTGGGCAACTATTTCGAAAACTCGGTAGAGAGTATGTTCTCATTTTTTGTAAAAGAAGAGAAATTGGATTTAAGTGATGTGGATGAAATTTTAAAAATGATTAATAAAATTAAACACAAACCAAGATGAGTTTTGCCCATTACCTTCTGCAGGTAAACTTATATTTAATCGTTTTTTATTGTTTCTATAAATTACTGTTAGATAAAGAAACCTACTTTACTTTAAATCGTATTTACTTGGTTAGCGCAGGTTTTTTATCTCTTGTTATTCCATTTATACGATTAGAATGGCTTACTGAACAAAAAGCAGCACAGCAAGTTTATACTACGGTTAAATGGGATGCTGTATTGCAACAAGCCACAATTGTAACAGATGTGCAAGAAGGATTTAATTGGGGAAACTTAATCGTTTACATTTATTGCTCCGGAATTTTATTCTTTCTTGGCCGATTAATATATAATCTTTTAGCAGTAAATAAACTTATAAAAACAGCCAAATCTGGCTCTGCTTTTTCTTTCTTTGGAACAAAGGTTATTGATTTAGAGCTGCCAAGACTCGACGTAATCGACATACACGAGGAAGCACATGTTAAGCAGCTACATACATTAGATATTTTATTTTTTGAGATAATTGGCATTATTACTTGGTTAAATCCAGTAATCTATCTGTATAAAAAAGCGATTAAAAACATACACGAATTTTTAGCAGATGAGCATGCAGCTAATTTTCAGGGAGACAAAGCAGAGTATGCTTTATTAATTTTAAGCAAATCCTTTGGTATCAGTCCGAACACTTTAACCAGTAATTTCTTTGAAAAGTCTCTAATAAAGAAAAGAATTTATATGCTTCATAAAGAACGTTCAAAGAAAGCTGCAATAATTAAATATGGAATATCTATACCGCTGTTTGCCATTTTCATAGTATTCTCTTCTGCTACAGTACGGAAAAATAAAAAATTATTAGTTTTTGCAGACCAAATCCCATTAGAAAAGCCGATAAAATTAGTTGAAGAAATGGTTACCAAGCCAATAGAATTTACTTATGCAACTGAAGCCAAAGATTCTGTTTTAACCAAAAACACTAACATTAAACCTAACTGGAAAGATTTCTACGGCTTTGTAAGTAAAAACATAATGTATCCTAGAGATGCGCAAGAAAATGCAGTGCAAGGCAATGCGCTAGTTAAATTTACTTTAAAGAACGGAAAGGTTAGCGATTTAAGTACCGACGAAGATTTAGGTAATGGTTGCGATGAAGAAGTGATGAAATCAATTTTGGCTTATAAGGGATTTAAAAATGTAGAAAACGGAAAATATGCATTAAATGTAGCTTTCAGACTTGAAGATGCAGAATCAGAAATTAAAAATGAGAATCCTCCGGTACCAAAAGGCTACAAAAATCTTTCTCAGCTAACCGTTCTGGGCAATGCGCCTTCTTCTGCCTACGCTTCAAATGATAAATCCGAAAAGATTTATGACTTTGTAAGCATAGAGAAAGTTCCAGACTTTCCCGGAGGCATGAAAAAATTCTATGAGTACCTTGGAAAAAACATTAAATATCCAATTACTGCACAAGACAATAATGTACAGGGTAAAGTATTTCTATGTTTTACTGTAGAAAGAGATGGAGAACTTAGCGATATTCAAGTTATTCGTGGCTTAGGAAGTGGTTTGGATGAAGAAGCATTGAGGGTAATAAAAGAAAGCCCTAAATGGAACCCAGGGATTCAAAATGGCCGTCCAGTAAGGGTCAAGTATAACATTCAAGTTAATTTTACTTTAGATAACGCTCCTAAAACAAACATAACAAGTCCTGTAAATTTATCAAACACGACGAAAATATCGCTTAACGGAATCAATAATTTGAATGGAGCAAAAAACCCATTAATTATTTTGGATGGTGTTATACAAGGTAAAGATGCTTTAAAGTTTATCAAACCAGAAACTATTGAGTCTATATCTGTTTTAAAAGATGCAAGCGCCACTTCATTATACGGAAGCAGAGCATTAAATGGCGTGATTTTAATTACATCAAAAGCAGCTAAAGGCTCGATTTTCAGAAACCTTGATGATTCAGAGTTAACCATCGATAAATCATCAAATCAAGTAACAAAACCAAGATTCTAAAGAAATAATTATGAGAAAATTATTCATTGTATCCGCATTTATAATTAGCGCTCTCGCTAATGCGAAGGCTCAAAATCCAGATAGCTTGAGTAATGAGTTCTCAGCAATAAAAATAATTGGTGTAAAAAAACCTGTTTATATTGTAGATGGCATTAAGCAAAGCGCTTATTCAGATTTTAAAATATCAAGGCTGAAACCTGAGAATATTCAAGAAATTTATATTCTAAAAGGCGAAGAGGCAATTAAGTTATATGGTGTTGAGGCTTTGGAAGGTGCTATTTTAATTACAACAAAGCTAGGTAAAGGCAATTTGAGTAATCTAGAGCTTAAAACTAAACTTGCAGATCTGCATTTAGATAATAATTTGGGTTCAGTGAGAAGCATTAAACTACTACCCGAAATTTCAAACCAAAAAGATTCTACAAAGGCTACCGTGCAATCACAAATCATATTTCGTGGATTAAATAATTCTCAATTCAATGCAAAAGAGCCTGTTTATGTACTCAATGGAGATAAGGTTGGGAAAGATGCAGTTACCTTGTTAAACCCCGAACTGATTGAATCTATTACCGTTTTAAAAAAAGAAAGTTCTACAGCTCTTTATGGCGTTCAGGGGGCGCTAAACGGAGTAATAATTGTAACAACTAAGAAGGTTCCCAAACCTATACCCAAATTAGAAAACGATATAGATAAGAACTAAGTTTTTATCATCCTAAATTAATTTCAAACCTTTTGCTATTTGCCTACTTCTCTCATTGAAAAATGAAGAGCATTAGATTTTTTTGCCCAAAATTTAATTTACTAATAACTATATCTTATAAAATTAAACCTAAAAAAATGAAAAAATTAATTGTATTACCTGTATTAGTTATCATGATGATGTTAACAAGTATGGAGAGCAAAGCTCAAAAAGTTTTTGATTTTACAGCTGTGGATAAAGTTCCAGACTATCCTGGAGGCATGAAAAACTTCTATCAATATTTAGGGAAGAATATAAAATTTCCTGAAGCTGCAAAAAAGAATAAAACCCAAGGCAAGGTTTTTTTATCTTTTATTGTAGAACAAACAGGAGAATTAACTGATGTTGAAGTAGTGAGAGGTTTAACCGAAGAAACTAATGC